>CAZIHL010000004.1:0-3021 GCA_964538815.1 uncultured Candidatus Saccharibacteria bacterium | reverse complement strand
CATTACTGCCACCGCTCCAGAAGCCGCAGCTGCAATTGCTATACCAATAACTACCCGGACTGCAAAAGCTTTCGCTTTCTTTAAACTTTCTGAATTACCTTGAGCTTTCACAAATAAAAATCCAGACCAAATAGTAGCCCCAACAAGAGCTGGAGCTGCTATATAATTTATTAAAAATTTTATTGTAAGTAATATCAATGATGGTATTGTTTGATTTGGAAAAAAATTTACATAACCAGCACCTTCTTTAGCAGTTTCTCCTGCAAGATTATTAGAAATATCATTAAACGGGTCTGCGGCTATAGCATGATTGAATGGAAGAATACTTTTACTTGTATTTGCTAATAAATCTTTTAATAAATTTAAAACTTCTGTTTGCATACCAAGTGCGGCCACGATTCCAAGCACAAGACCCATACCTACAACGATTATTAAAAGAGCATAAACAGAATTCTTAATACGTTTTTTCCATTTTATTAAAAATTGAGAATTATTACCATTATATACATAACCTATGCCAGATATTATAAGCATTAAAACAAGTGATATTATTACTAAATAGAGTGCTACTTGCATTAAGACTTTAAGAATTTTTATAGCATCTTTCGGAGTACATCTTTCATTTAAATCATCAGAATATGGATCACAAGGCATGAGCCCATGACTTCCACTACTTAAATTTGATAGACTTTGCAAAGCTTGTTCTTCTGATTGTGCTCTAACTATTTTTAATGTTGGTGAAAATAAATTAAAAGTAAAAATAAACAATAATACTATCGATAATATTTTTGCTTTTTTCATAAATATGTTTTTCATATATTTTTATTAATTCTCAGTATCATAAACAGTTTGTAAATTATCTGAAAAGATTTTACTTGCTTCTACTGTACTTTTTTCTCCATTATATACTTGTCTTATCGCTTCACGCATTAAAGCTTCCAAATCTGCTCTATGTAAATCATAAAAATTTTTACTTATTAAAGCACTGTTACCAAATATTTCTGCACCCTGATCTCCTGAGGAAATATTTGCTGCTATTTGAGATTTTAAGACTGAAATACCTCCTGTTAAACCTACAAGGTAAGAATTATATTTTCCAGGCGCTGCGAAATATTGCATAACTTGATAAGGAAGACTTATTGTACTCGCCCCTGGACTTGTAGAAAGCATAAATATTGTATAAAGTTTACCATATGTAGCTGATACTTTACTCCCTGAAACTTGTGGAAGTAAAGAATAATCAAAATATAATTTTTGATTAGCACTTTTAATATATGCTGCCTCAGAAGCAAAACCTATATAAAAAGCTAAATTTCCTGATATAAATTGATTTAAAGCATTATTTGACCTTGGACCCCAATTAAAAGTGGTCTTCTGTGTATCTGAAAAATCTTTTGTGAAGGCTAAAGCTGAATTTAATGGAGATATGCCCGATTCTAAATCCATCTCATTTACATTAACTTTATATTTTGTTATATAATTTCCACTTGGATCTTGTCCATAAGATTTACTTACGGGTATTTGCCCTTGCTGAATTATCATAGACAATATAGTATTTGTAATATTTGGAATATTATCATAAGTACCAAAAGCAATAGTTGAGAGAGTTATATCTCCATTACTATTTTGTCTTGTGATTTTTTCTTCATAACTATAAAAATCTCCCCAGGTTGTTGGTGGATTTGTAAAACCATTACTTGAAAGAATGTCTCTATTGTAATAGAGTACAAGAGGATCTACAGAAATAGGTAAAGCCATATACCCATAAGGCATATTTATTAAAATTGAAGATATGTCTACATAAGTATTCCTAAAAGTTGATTCTGGTATTGTGGTTGGACTTGTGTAATAAATTCTATTTATATTTGCAAAAGCTACTTCTGACGGAGCAATGACAAGGTCTGGTGCATAACCATCTGCTAAGGCTACTATTAATTTTTTATTAAAATCTTGCTCAGCTACTTCCATATAAGACATAGTATAAGTTTTTGCTTCTTTATTAAAATCATTTACAAAAGGAGCCATCGAAGAATATGGTAATGTCCCCCAAACATTTACATTGCCTGTTAATTTTTGTTTATATGATGAAGAAAAAAAAGGTAATTTTCCAGAAAAACCAAGCATAGCTATAATAATTCCAAAGAATGCTGTGCCCAATAAAATATTCTTAAAATTTAAAAAATGAGAAAAATTCATATTATTAAAATAATTTATTAATACACTTCAATTATATCATGATAATATCTTAACTTTTATTAATTAAAACACTATTAAAAACCTGCTAAAAATGCATAATGAAACTCCCCTGCTGGAAAATGTTTTTTTATTGATAAATTATTTTTAGATAAAATTGCAATAACTTTTTCCTCTTCTATAATACTATGTCTTTTTATAATTAAATTATGTTCTATATTTTTCCAATCTACTACTAGAATAGCTCCGTCTTTCTTTAAAACTCTTTTTGCTTCATTTATAAGATGATCAACATTAATCACTTCTGATAAAATGTTTGATAAAATTACTAAATCACAGATATTATTATCCAAATACACTTTTTCTTCCACATTAGATACTATAGTTTCTATATTTATTAAGCTCAATTTATCTGCTTCTCTATTTATTTTATCTAAAATATTTACATTAATATCTATAGCATAAACTTTTCCTGTGTCACCAATTATTTTAGAAGCAGTAAAAACATAAGCTCCAGATCCACAACCAAAATCAGCAACAACATTACCAGTTTTTAAATTCAAACTTTTTACAATTTGTTCTGGCGATATAAACATATGTAAGTATTTTATCACAATAAAAAATAAATAATATAAATAATATTTATTTTTATTATTAAAGTATAGCTATACTTGCTACACTATCACCATCTCTTAATTTCATAATTCTCACTCCTTGTGTTGCTCTTCCAAGAGTTGGAATTGTCTTCAATTCTGTTTTAATTACTTGAGAATTTTTTGATACTGCCAAAATCTCAGACTCTTCATTTACTATCACTTTTGCTACCAT
>CAZIHL010000003.1:36160-40830 GCA_964538815.1 uncultured Candidatus Saccharibacteria bacterium | reverse complement strand
CAAAAATATGTCTTTGATTTGGCTAAAAATCTAAAAGATCAAGGAGTGTCTGTATCTGTCGCTTTTGGCGGTGATGGTATTTTGAGTCAAAGATTAAAAAGTGAAAATATAAATACTATACAAATAGAAAATTTAAATAGAGATGTAAATATTTTTAAGGAAATAAAAGTATTTTTAAATATTTTTAAAATTTTAAAAAAAGAAAAGCCAGATGTTATACATCTTAATAGTTCTAAAATTGGAGCTTTGGGATCATTTGTTGGTAGATTGGTAGGAATTAAAAAAATTATTTTTACAGCACATGGATTTCCTTTTAGAGAAGAAAGAAGTTATTGGCAAGTATTAATAATAAAATTTATCTCTTGGCTTTCTATTATCTTTTCTCATAAGACCATATGTGTATCACAAAAAGACTTTAATGATGTAAAAAATTGGCTTTTTGTAAAAGATAAAATCATAACAATACATAATGGTATAGAAATAAATAATATAGAAAATAAAAAAGACACAAATCAAGAAGAAATTAAAATAGTTTCTATTGGAGAATTGCATAAAAATAAAGGTTTTGAATATGCTTTAAAGGTTATAAATAATCTGAAAGAAAAAGTACAAAATTTTAAATATACTATTTATTCTTTTGGCGGAGATGAAAAAGAAAA
Organism: uncultured Candidatus Saccharibacteria bacterium; assembly: GCA_964538815.1. Classification (GTDB taxonomy): domain Bacteria; phylum Patescibacteriota; class Minisyncoccia; order Phycocordibacterales; family UBA5272; genus UBA5272. Next base: position 40,171 of record CAZIHL010000003.1, on the reverse strand, counting down.
ACTAGAAAAACAGATTTTAGATTTAAATCTTGAGAAATATGTAAATCTTGTGATAAATAAAGAAAAAAGTGATAAATATCTAAAAGATTTTGATATTTATTTTATGCCTTCAATAAAAGAAGGATTGCCTTATGTGTTGCTTGAAGCTGGGCTAAATTCTTTACCAATAGTCGCAAGTGATACAGGTGGTATAGGAGAGATAGTAGAAAATTATAAAAATGGCTTTTTAATAAAACCAAAAGATATTAATGGATTTGAATTGGCTTTAGAAAAATTGATTAAAGATGAAGAACTGCGAGAGAGGTTTGGAAAAGAAGCAAGAAAAAAGATAGTAGAAAATTTTAGTTTATACAAAATGATAAAAGAGACAGAAAAAGTCTATCTTTTTTAAATTTGACAAATTCTTTTGATTTGATATATTTATATTGATTTATGGGCCAATAAAAAACCAGACAAAGGTTTTTTAACTTCCGTTTTTACGGAAGTTTTTCATTTCTTGACTTCCCATTTGGTTTGAGATATAATTAAATAAGAAGAATAATTTTTTAATGTTTAGTTTTGGTTTTCGACCCCTGTTTCTACAGGGGTCTTTTTATTTAAAGCTATTTTGTGTTATTATTTAAAAATTGGGTCTATAGTTCAGTGGTAGAATAGCGGTCTCCAAAACCGTTGACCGAGGTTCGAATCCTCGTGGGCCCGCAGATATTTATGAATATTGCATATTGCTCACAATATAGAGATATACAAGACAAAGATTGGAAAGATAGAGCTTGCTCTATTTGCTCTCTTTATATGGTCTTAAAAAGCTTGAGAGAAGATTTTGATTTATCTCCTGATGATTTATTAAAAGAAGGATTATCTATAAAAGGATATTCAGAAAGTGGTTTTTGGAATCATTCTAGTATTGCAATACTATCTCATAATCACGGCTTACCAGCATATATAGAAGAATTTAAAAGTATACCTTTTGGAATAGAGACAAAATATGCAGAACAGATTAAAAATTATGGTGTAGAAAAAATTTTTAATTTTATTAAAGATAAAAAAGGATTGGTAATAGTATCTATACCAAAAGATTTTATTTATTTAGATAAGCCACATTCTGTATTGATACATAATGTTTTAGAAGAAAATAATGAAAAATATTTTATTTATAATGATAGTGGAAAAAATAATGAAGAAGAAGGAGAAAATTTGAAAATAAGTTTAGAAGAATTTAAAGAAAAATGGAGAAAATTAGCGATTTTTGTAAATAGAATTTAATTATTTTTTGTAAATAAATAGTTTTGATGATATTATACAATTTAAAATAAAATTATGTCATTTTTAGAAAATTTAAATTGGCGATATGCTACAAAAAAGTTTGATACTGATAAAAAAGTAAGTGATGAAAATCTACAAAAAATTTATAATGCTATTAGGTTAGCTCCATCTTCACTCGGTGTTCAAATGTTTGAGGTTTTAAATATAGAAAATAAAGATTTAAGAGAAAAATTAAAAAGTATTTCTTTTAATCAACCACAAATAACAGATGCTTCTAATCTATTTGTCTTTGTATCTAGGACAGATTCAGAAGAGAGGATTGAAAAAATGTTTACTTTATTAAGTGGGGGAGATGAAGAAATTAGAAAAACTCATTTAACAAATTATGAAGAAATGGTCAGAGGATTTGTAAAAGGTTTAGATGGAACAAAAGCATTAACTTGGTCAGAGAAAAACGCTGGTATTGCTCTTGGATTTGCTCTTGCTGCTTGTGCAGAATTAAAGGTTGATAGTTGTCCAATGGATGGATTTGATCAGAATGCTGCTAAAAGTATTTTAGGTTTAGGGGATGAATTTTTACCAGTTGTATATTTGGCTATTGGATATAGAGATGAAAGTGATGAAGCAAGTAAAAGACCTAAATGGAGATTTCCGGAAGAAGAATTAATTAAAAAAATAATTTAAAATTTTGAAAAATAATGTATATCAAAGAGATATACATTATTTATTTTAAAAAAACAAATATGATATAATTCACAAATTATGACAATAAACGAGATAAGAAAAAAGTATTTATTATTTATGGAAAGTAAGGGACATAATATTGTCTTGTCTTCTTCTTTGGTTCCAGAAAATGACTCTACAACCCTTTTTACTTCAGCTGGAATGCAACCGATGATAAATTATATTTTAGGTGAAAAACATCCAATAAGCTCTCGCATCACAGATACTCAAAAATGTTTCCGTTCCCAAGACATAGAAGAAATTGGTGATAATCGTCATACAACATTTTTTGAAATGCTTGGTAATTGGAGTTTTGGAGATTATTTTAAAAAAGAACAGATTAATTTTATTTATCAATTTTTGATAAATAAAGAAGAAGGACTTTCTCTCGATAAAGAGAAACTTTATTTTTCATATTATGCTGGTAATAAAGAATTAAATATAGAGGAGGATATAGAAGTTAAAGATATTTTAATCGGTTTAGGAATTACTGAAAATCATATTTATAAATATGACGATAAAAAGAATTGGTGGAGTAGAGCAGGAACTTCGGAAAATATGGGAGATGGTGAGCCTGGCGGACCAGATTGTGAAATATTTTATGATTTTGACCATGATGGGAGTTTAAATATTCATAAAAATAGTGAGTGGAGTGCTGAATATTGTCATCCAAATTGCGATTGTGGTAGATTTTTAGAAATAGGAAATAGTGTATTCATTCAATATATTAAAAAAGACGGAGAGATTAAAGAGCTTTCTCAAAAAAATGTAGATTTCGGTGGAGGTCTTACAAGACTCTCTGCAGCAATAAACGATGATAATGATATTTTTAATTTAGATATTTTTGATAAAGCTAAAAATATTATAGAAAATATTTCAAATAAAAAATACTTTGATAATGAAAATAAAATAAATTTTAGAATTATTTTAGATCATATTCAAGCTGCTACATTTTTAATGGGTGATGGGGTTTTGTCAGGAAATAAAGATCAAAACTATTTTGTCCGAAGATTAATTCGTCGCGCTATTGTGGCAGGACACAAGCTTGGAATAGTAGAAAACTTCACAAAACTCGTTGCAGAAACTTTTATAGAAGTTTATAAAGAAGCAGAAGAATATCTAGGAGACAATCTTTCAGTAAATAAAGAAATAATTTTAGAAGAAATGGAGAAAGAAGAAATTAAATTTAGAAAGACTCTCGATAATGGATTGAGAGAATTTGAAAGAATTTCAAAAAGAGATCATTTTAATTATAAAAATGGAGACTTTGAAAGAGCAACAAGTACTATTTTTGGAGAAGAAGCGTTCAATCTTTTACAATCTTTTGGCTTTCCAATTGAATTAACAGTAGAATTAGCCAAAGAAAGAGGACTCGCTGTAGATATTACTGGATTTAATAAACTAAAGGAAGATCATGCTACTAAAAGTCGCACAGCAAGTGAAGGAATGTTTAAAGGAGGTCTTGCAGATCATTCAGAGATTACAACAGCACTTCACTCTTGTTGTCACCTCATGCTTGCTGGTATGAGAAAAATTTTAGGAAATTCTGTATCACAAGCGGGAAGCAATATTACTGCTGAAAGACTTCGTTTTGACTTTACTTTTGATAGAAAAGTAGAAGATAATGAAATAAAAGAGATAGAAAATTATGTAAATGAAGCAATAAAAACTGGATTTACTGTAAAAATAGAAGAAATGAAAAAAGAAGAGGCGAAAGAAAATGGAGTAACGGGTGCATTTTGGGATAAATATCCAGAAGTTGTGAAAGTTTATAATATGACTAGCGAAAATGGAGAAAACTATTCAAGAGAGCTTTGTGGAGGTCCGCACGTAGAAGATAGTAATGGATATTTAAAAGGAAAGACTTTTTCGATCGCTAAACAAGAAGCGGTATCACAAGGAGTGAGGAGATTTAAGGGGGTGTTGAAATAAAAATAAGAAGGGGGGGGCCCCGCGCCCCCCCGGGTTTTTTTTTTTTTTTATAAAAAAAAAATATTAATAAAAAATTTAAAAAAAAAAAAATAT
>CAZIHL010000003.1:1622-36150 GCA_964538815.1 uncultured Candidatus Saccharibacteria bacterium | reverse complement strand
CCCCCCCCCCCAACAACCCCCGATCCCTTCCCACCTTCGCTTACAAAAAAAAAAACCCCCCCGGCCCCCCCCCCCCCCCCCCCCCTTCTTATTTTTATTTCATGATAAAATACATATATGAATCAAATTTATCCAAAAAAATATTTAGATATTAAAGTTTATCAAGATAAAACAATCATAAAATATTGTAATGATGAAAATATTTGTTTTGTATATGAGTATAAAATCGGATTAGAAAAAATATCATCAGAATTGGTGAGTGAATTTATAATGAGCGATTGGGTTAGTGGAGTAATTTACACTTTACAAAATATCTCTCTTACTGATAGGGTTCCAACTTTTATTTATTTAACCACTGAAAAATATGGAGGTATTTTTGAGAAATTCTTAAAAAAGAAAAGCACTTATTCACAATTTTATATTGAACCTGTAAATAATATGTATTCTATACATGTTATAATAAAAAAGATAAATTATGCAAATATAAACACTTATTTAGAAAGTGCTCTCTCGCATAAAGATTTAGAAGATAATAATTTAAAACAAAAATCAAAACAATATGAGAGATATACGAAAGCCATATCGCAATTCAAAATCTAATAATGTAGAGATTTTAAATAGAAAATCTAAAACATCTTCTTTTGATGAATTTGACTCTAAAATAATGAATAGAAGAGATATATCTCATAAAGCTGAAATGTTTGAAAAAAATGAATATGAAGACATAGATTATACAAGAGATGGTAAGCCAATAATGAGAGCTTCTTCTCATTATGATTTAAATAAGAAAAAAAGAAGAGATGATTTTGATGTTTTAAAGAGAGCAGAATTTTTTAATTCTAATAGAAGAGATTTTGATGAAAGTGATTTAAAAGAATATAAAAAAGCTAAAAATAAAAAGAAAAAAACTAGAAAAATATTTTTATATTTTATTTTAATATTATTGATAGGTGCTTTTTTTGTATTTACTTTTATTTTTGATAAATCTATAATCACTATAAATCCTAAATATAAAGATGTTGATATTAATAGCACATTTTTAATTTTTAAAGAAGATTTAATATTGGATATTTCTTCTACTACATTATCCAAAACAATCTTAAAATCAGAACCAAAAGAAGTAAATGAAAAAGCATCAGGAGAAATAACAATTTATAATAATTATTCCGAAAATCCACAAACTTTAATCAAAAATACTCGTTTTCAAACGGCAGATGGTAAAGTTTTTAGAATAGGAGACAGCATTAAAGTACCAGGTAAAAATGGAAATACACCAGGGACTATAAAAGTAAAAGTTTCGGCAGATACTTATGGAGCAGATTATAATATTGGTCCAACAGACTTTACTATACCAGGATTTAAAAATTCTGAAAGATATGATAAATTTTATGCCAAATCAGAATCAAATATGACAGGTGGAGCTTCTGGTAGGGTTCAAATAGTAGCAGAAAGTGATATCAATAATGCTAATTTAGAATTAAAACCAAAAGTTGAAGCAGAATTAGCTTCAACAACAAATAAAATAACCCATGATAATTATTACACTCTATATGGAGAACCTATAATAAATTTTACAGATAATAAATCTGATCTATCTGTATCTTCTGGTAATGTATATAATTTAACAGGAGTATCTAGTATTTTTTCTATCAAAAAAGATATTTTAGCAAAAATGATAGCAATACAAGCACTTGGAGACGATTATAATGGTCAAGATTTAGTTAAACTAGAAAATATTGATAATTTAAATTTCGAATTAGCAAAAGATACAACAGGAGAAGAAAATATTTTAAGAGTAAATATTACTGGTAAAGTAAGAATTATATGGGATTTTGATCAGGAAGAATTTAAAGCGTATTTCTTAAATAAAAATAAATCTGATTTTAATAATATGATTAAAAAGTATAATTATGCTATATTAAGTGCTACTCTAAAACAAGAACCAATTTGGAATAAAAGTTTTCCAAATTCAAAAGATAAAATAAAAATAATAGAAGAAATAAAATAAGATATGAGAAAGGCTAATTTTAATAATAAAACAAAGAAGAAAACTTTTAAAAATAAACAAATAAATAAAAACTTATCAGAAGAATACGATGATATAGAAACAAAAGAAGGTAGAGTTATAGAAGCTTTACCAGCAGCACTTTTTAAAGTAAAATTTGACGACGGATCTAAAGAAATGATTTGTTTTTTAAAAGGTAAAATAAAAGTTTTTAAGATTAAAATATTGGTTGGAGATAGGGTTCAAGTAGAACTTGATCCCTACGGAGGAAAAGGTAGAATTATTAGAAGAATATAAAAATTATCAGTATGTATAAAAAGACTTGCATTTATTATATTTTTATAGTATACTTATTTAATAAACTAAAAATCTAGTTTTATTTTTTTGCTTATTATTATGAAAGTAAAATCATCAATTAAAAAAATTTGTGGAAATTGTAAGATGATCAAAAGAGGAGGTACTCTTCGTGTTATTTGTACTAATCCAAAACATAAACAAGCACAAGGATAATTCAAAAATAGTATTAAATTATTAAATTATATGCGTATAGCAGGTATCACAATCCCAGAAAATAAAAGATTAGAAATAGCTTTAACAGTTGTGTATGGTATTGGTCGCACAAGAGCTATTACTATTTTAAATAATTTAAATATTGATAGTGGAAAAAAAGTAGCTGATTTATCAGCCGATGAAGAAAAAGACATTAGACGTGAAGTGGAGTCTTTTAAGATAGAAGGAGATTTAAGAAGAAATAAGCAAATAAATATCAAAAGATTAAAAGATATTAAAGCTTATAGAGGTGTAAGACATTTAAGAAATCTTCCGGTGAGAGGACAGAGAACAAAAACTAATTCTCGCACTGTAAGAGGAAATAGAAGAGTTACTATGGGCTCCGGTAGAAGAAAAACTGAAAAAACATAGAAATAATTTTTAATAAATAAATTTATGGGAAAAAAACGAGTAGTAAAATCAGTGGGAGCAGGACTAGATAATGCATTAAAAGCAAGAAGTCTTTCAAAAGCTTTGAAGAAGAAAATATCTGAAGCTGTTTTATATGTGGAATCTACTTATAATAATACAAAATTAACCTTAACTGATTTATCAGGCAATGTAATGACTTGGTCAACATCTGGTTCACTTGGATTTAAGGGTGCTAAAAAAGGAACTCCATTTGCTGCTGGAAAAATTGCAGAAGTTATCGGAGAAAAAGCTTCTCAAGCAGGTATAAAAGATATTAAAGTTATAGTAAAAGGTGTGGGTTCTGGAAGGGAAGCCGCTATTAGAAGTTTTGCTGGATTTGGAATGAATATAATTTCTATTGAAGATCAAACACCGGTTCCACATAATGGACCAAAACCTAAAAAACCTAGGAGAATTTAAAAATATTTAAATATATGACAGAACAAAAAACTAAAACACCATCAAAAGCTCAAGCAGAAAAGAAACGTAAATCTAATGTTTCTGAATATGGTATTCAAATGATTGAAAAACAAAGCATTAAAAAGACTTACGGGGTATCAGAAAAGCAATTCGTTGGTTATGTTAATTTAGCGCAAAAATCAACTGAAAATACTAAAATTCCTCCATCTCTCGGTATTTATTTAGCTTTAGAATCAAGACTTGATAATGTTGTTTTTAGAATGGGTTTAGCAAAAACTAGAAGAGCGGCAAGACAAATAGTTTCTCATGCACATATTTTAGTAAATGGTAAAAAAATAAATATAGCATCTCATAAAATTAAGATTAATGATGTTATTTCTATAAGAGAAGGTTCTAAAAATACAAAACTATTTACAGATATTCCAGCAAAAGATAAAGATTTTTTTATACAAAATTGGCTAGCTTTAGACGTTGCAAAATTAGAAGCTAAGATTATTTCTTTGCCAAAAGAAATAGAAGCTGGATTTGATTTTGCCAAAGTCTTAGAATTTTATAATAAGTAATTGTACTATCAACTTGATTTTAATCAACTTTTTGTGTTATAGTATTTAATGTCAATTTTCGATTATTTATTAATTATTAAGAACAATAGGTCAGAAAAATAATAAAAATAAAATTATGTATTCACAAAATATCAATTTACCATCAAAACCAAAAATTATTAAAGAAGAAGAGCATAGAGGTATTTACGAAATAGATGGATTATATCCAGGATATGGCTATACTTTAGGTAATTCAATGAGAAGAATTATTATTTCTTCAATTCCTGGAGCGGCTATAACTTCTTTATCTATCGAAGGAGTAAAACATGAATTTTCTACATTAGACGGAATAAAAGAAGACGTTATAAGTATTATTTTAAATTTAAAAAATATTAATTTTACTTTACATTCAGATGATGCACAGAAAATCTATATAAAAGTTAAAGGTCCAAAAGTTATAACAGCAGCAGATATTGAAGCAAATTCAGGAGTCGAAATATTAAATAAAGATTCATATATTTGTGAAATTACAGGTAAAACTTCTCTTGAAATGGAGATGACAGTTGAAAAAGGTATTGGATATATCTCAAAAGAACAAGTTGAAAAAGAGAGAACTGCTATTGGCTCAATTTCACTTGACGCTGCTTTTACTCCTGTTCGAAGAGCAAGCTATGAAGTAGAAAATATGCGTGTTGGAGATAGAACAGATCACAATAGATTAAGATTATTTATTGAAACAGACAGAACTATTTCTCCAAGAGAAGTATTAGAATATTCAATAGAAATAATGATTAAACAACTTCAAGCTATAGTAGGATTTAAAGAAGATTTAATTCAAAAAAATGATGGTATGATGTCTGACACTATGACAGATATGATAACAGATACTATAGATTCTCCTGTAAAAATAAAAATAGAAGAATTACAGTTTTCTACTCGTACAGAAAATGCTCTTATATCAGGAGGAATTAAGACTTTATCTGGATTATTAAAAAAATCAGAATCAGATCTTAAAAATTTAGGTGGTCTTGGAGATAAAGCTATAGAAGAAATAAAAGAATTATTAGATGGTAAAGGTCTTTCACTAAAAAAAGATAAAAATAAATAGAGTTGCAAAAAAAGTTAAAAAAGTGTATAAAATATAAATAAAATCATGAAGCATCATAAAAATTTTAGAAAATTTGGACGTGAAAAAAATCAGAGACACTCATTTATTAAGGGTCTTGCTATTAATCTTGTTCGTCATGGAAAAATAGAAACCACAGAAGCTCGCGCAAAAGAAATCAGACCTTTTGTTGAAAGGCTTGTAACTCTTGCAAAAGTAGATTCTGTAGCAAGAAGAAGACTTATAGCAAGTAGAATCTTAAATCAAGAAAATGAAACAAAAAAACTCTTTACAGAGCTTGCTCCAAAATATAAAGATGTAAATGGTGGTTACACAAGAATTACAAAACTTGGGCAAAGAATCGGTGATGGTTCTCCAATTGCTATAATTGAATTTGTATAAAAATATGACAACTTTAAATAACACAAAAGAATACACAATCGATGCTACCGGTAAATCTTTAGGAAGACTTTCTACAGAAATAGCAGCTATTTTAAATGCTAAAAATAGTACAAGTTTCGCAAAAAATATTGTAGCAGATGTAAAAGTTAAAGTTCTTAATGCTTCAAAAGTAAAAATTACTGGAAATAAAATGAAAGAAGTTCTTCATAAAAGATATTCGGGATATCCAGGAGGACAAAAAGTTCTTAATCTTGCTATGGTGGCAGATAAAAAAGGATATAAAGAAATAGTTCGTCATGCAGTAGAAGGAATGCTCCCAAAAAATAAATTACAAGACAAAAGAATGAAAAATCTTTTAATAGAAGAATAATATCAAAGAAAATTTATGACTAAATATATTGAAGGAATAGGAAGAAGAAAAACAGCTACAGCTAGAGTGAGATTAACTCCAGCGAATAAAGCATCATTTACTATTAATGATAAAGATGTTCATGATTATTTTCAAACATCAGAATTATTAAGCATTGTAAATGGAGCTTTTTCAAAATCTGAAATTTCAAATAAATATATTATTACTGTAAAAGTATCAGGGTCAGGAATTCATTCACAAGCAGAAGCAGTGCGTCATGGTATCACTCGTGCACTTGTAAAAGAAGATGAAAATTTAAGAAGTAATTTAAAGAAATTAGGATTCTTAAAAAGAGATCCAAGAAGTAAAGAAAGAAAGAAATTCGGTCTTAAAAAAGCTCGTAAAGGACCAACATGGTCAAAGAGATAGTAATAAAAGCCAGAGGAAACTCTGGTTTTTGTTTTTTTGTTTTAAAACTATTTTATGTTATTATTTAATTAACACTAAAGGTTGCTATTAATATAAATTTCCGACTGGCTTTTTAATTAGTGTTTTGTTATTTAAATTAAATTATGAAAGATAAAAATTGGGATAAAGAAAATATAGAAGATTTAGAAAGAAATGAAGATCTTACTTCCAAAAGTGAAGATTTTGCAGATGATGATATTGTTTTCGAAGATTTAGATTCCGAAGGAGAAGTTATAAATGAAAAACAAAAATCAAAAAATGATAAAGATAAACTAAAAGAAAAATTTGAAGATAAAATTAAAAGACTTGAAAAAGAAAGAGATGAATATTTATCTGGTTGGCAAAGAATTCAAGCTGATTATAAAAACCGTGAACGTGAAATAGAAACATATAAGAAAGATATTGTTAAATTTGCAAATGCAAATCTTGTAAAAGATATTTTACCTGTATTTGATGGGTATGACATGGCAAAGAGCAATAAAGAGCAATGGGAAGCTGTGGATTCAAATTGGCGTATCGGTGTAGAGTATTTATTTACTCAGTTACAAAAAGTTTTGGAAAGTAATGGTGTACAGGTTTTTGGTGAAGTAGAAGAAGAATATGATCCAACTATTCATGAAGCTGTGGAGATGATTAATCTACCACTTGCCGAAAAAGAAAAAAGTGGTAAAATAATAAATGTACTTCAAAAAGGATATAAGATTGGGGGGAAAATTTTGAGAGCGGCAAGAGTAAAGGTTGGAAATTTTGAAGAATAATTTATTTTATAAATCAGAAATTATTAATTTAAATTTAATTAAAACAGAAAAATAAGTATGAGTAAAATTATAGGTATAGACTTAGGAACAACAAATTCAGCGGTGGCCATTATAGAAGGAGGTCATCCAAAAATAATTGAAAATGTAGAAGGGTATCGTACAACCCCTTCTGTGATTTCTTATTCTAAAAATGGTGAAAGATCAGTAGGTATTACAGCCAAAAGACAAGCCGTTATAAATCCAGAAAACACTATTTATGGAGTGAAAAGATATATGGGACACTCTTTTAAAGATAAAGAGGTACAAAATGATATTGGAAAAGTTGCTTACAAATTAAAAGAAGGAGCTGACGGAGGTGTGCTTATTACTTTGTCTGGTAAAGATTATAGACCAGAAGAGCTTTCTGCAATGATACTTCAGAAATTAAAAAGTGATGTAGAAGCAAAGCTCGGAGAAAAAATCACAGAAGCAGTAATCACAGTACCAGCATATTTTAATGACACACAAAAACAAGCTACTATAGATGCTGGGAAGATAGCTGGACTTGATGTGAAAAGAATTATTCCAGAGCCTACAGCGGCAGCTCTTGCTTATGGCTTCAATTCAAACAAAAATGAAAAGCTTGCAGTGTTTGACTTTGGGGGAGGAACTTTTGATATTTCTATTCTTGAGGTTGGTGATGGGGTTGTAGAAGTAAAATCAGTAGATGGAGATTCACATTTAGGAGGAAGAGATATTGATCAAAAAATAATTCAATTTATTGCAGACAAATTTAAAGCTGAGACTGGTATTGATGTATTAAACGATACTCTTGCACTTCAAAGAATAGATGAAGCAGCAGAAAAGGCAAAGCATGAACTTTCTACTCAATCTGAATCTGAAATCTTTTTACCATTTCTCGCAGCGGGACAAGACGGACCAAAAAATCTTCAAATGAAGCTAACTCGTAGTGAGCTAGAAAATCTGGCTCGTCCAATAATAGAAAGAGCAATAGAAATAACAAAAAGAGCATTAGAAAATTCTCCATTTAAAAAAGAAGAAATTCACGATGTAATTCTTGTTGGTGGGCAAACAAGAATGCCAATGGTAATAGAAGCTGTTAAAAATCTTTTTGGTAAAGAACCAAACAGAAGTATTAATCCTGATGAAGTGGTTGCGGACGGAGCTGCTGTTCAAGCAGGAGTTCTTCAGGGAGACGTAAAAGATATTTTACTTCTTGATGTTATTCCACTATCACTTGGAATTGAAACAATGGGAAATGTAGCTACAAAACTTGTAGAAAAAAATACTACAATCCCAACTCAAAGATCACAAACATTCTCAACAGCAGCAGACAATCAAACAAGTGTAGAGATTCACATTGTCCAAGGTGAAAGACCAATGGCGGCTGATAATAAAAGTCTTGGAAGATTTATTTTAGACGGTATACCTCCAGCTCCAAGAGGAGTACCACAAGTAGAAGTAACATTTGATATTGATGCAAATGGTATTTTAAATGTAAAAGCAAAAGATAAAACTAGCGGTAAAGAGCAATCTATTAGAATTGAAGCTTCATCAGGACTAACAGATGAAGATATTAAAAGAATGCAAAATGAAGCAGAAGCAAATGCTGAAGCTGATAAAAAGAAAATGGAGGTTGCAGAAGCTAAAAATCTTGCAGATCAGATGATTCATACAGCTGAAAAAGCTTTGAAAGACGCAGAAGGGAAGATTGGCGATGATATTAAAAACGAGGTCACTCAAAAGAGAATTGATTTGACCTCAATTAAAAATAATCCTGATTCATCTATAGAAGCTATCAAAAAAGCTACAGAAGAATTATCAGAATCTATGATGAAAATAGGTGAAGCGATGAAGACTGCAAATGATAATACAAATACTGAAAATACTAATCAAGATTCTAACTCTAATCAATCAAATTTTAATCATGATGATGAAGATTTAAATAAAAATAATGTAGAACAAAATTAATTGAAATTTTTTAAAGTAGAAAATTATTTTTCTACTTGATAAAGATTTTAAATTTTATATAATAAGAATATGGAAAATATTAGTAGAAAAAATGATTCATTAAATAATATACCAACTATAGAAAATTTTGATTGGTATAAAATATTATCAGATATGGGTATTAAAAATAAGATTAAGTTCTATAATGATATAATTGTAGAAAAAAGACCACCGTATGATATTAGTAATGACTCTAAAGATATAAGTGGATATCATTTAGTTTTAGAAAATGTAAAGGTTGCAGAAGATAAATTTATAGATATATATCATACTGACACAGAAGAGAACAAGGGTACTTTTCATAGATTGTTTATACATGAAAAATAATAATTATTTATGTCAAAAAAAGATTATTATAAAATTTTAGATGTTGATAAAAAGGCTTCAAAAGACGAAATTAAGAAGGCTTTTTATAAATTGGCTGCTAAGTATCATCCAGACAAAAAAACCGGTGACGAGGCCAAATTTAAAGAAATAAACGAAGCTTATCAAGTACTTTCTAACGACCAAAAAAGGAAAGAATACGATACTTATGGTCAAACATTTTCTGGTGCTGGATCACAAGGTGGAGCTGGACCATTTGGACAAGGTGGCGGATTTGGTGGTTTTGATTTTTCTGGATTTCAGCAAGGTGATATGAATTTTGATTTTGAGGATTTAGGAGATATTTTTGGAGATATTTTTGGTGGTTTTGGTGGAAGAACCGCAAAACAAAAAAGAGGAAGAGATATGCAACTTGAAATGGATATATCTTTTGAAGAGTCCATATTTGGAATTGAAAGAAATGTTCTCATATCAAAAGTTTCAACTTGTAAAACTTGTCATGGTGATGGCGGTAAACCAGGGACTAAGATGGAATCTTGTTCAAAATGTAATGGAAAAGGAAAAATAAATGATATTAAAAGAACAATTTTTGGTGCAATGCAATCTGTCAAAACTTGTGAAGAGTGTCACGGTTCGGGGAAGGTGCCAAAAGAAAAATGTGATACATGTCGCGGTAATGGAGTATTAAATAGTAAAGAAGATATTAAAATCTCTGTACCAGCAGGTATCAATAATGGTGAAGTTTTAAGAATGAGTGGAATGGGTGAGGCTGTCTCTGGTGGACAATCTGGAGATCTGTATATTAAAATTTTAGTAAAGTCTGACAAAGTTTGGAAAAGAGAAGGAAATAATTTGATAATGACTCAAGATGTGAAGCTAACAGACGCTTTACTTGGCTCAACTTATACTATTTTAGGAATTGATGGAAAGATTGAATTTGAAATACCAAAAGGAGCCTCTACAAATGATATTTTGAGAATAAAAGGGAGAGGAGTACCAAATGTTAATAATAAAAAAGAAAGAGGAGATGTTCTTATAAAATTAAATATTATAATACCTAAAAGACTTTCTAGAAAAGCAGAAAATCTTGTAGAAGAATTAAGAAAAGAAGGTTTATAATATAAAACAATAGGGCGATGCCTTCGGCATCGCCCTATTGTTTTACCTTCTAACCAAATCTCCTCCATTCATATAAGCAAGCACAAAAAATAAAAGTATAAGAATAAGTAAAGTAAAAATAATTATAAACACACCTTTTAAAAAATTACTATCTTTTTGATAAATAACATTATTTGAATTCACATTATTAGAATTTACATTTTTACTTTTATCTAAATTTTCTAAATTTTCAAGATTTGAAGTTTTATTTATTTCTTTTAATATGTCATCGGCTAATTGATTATTTGAAATATTCTTTTCCAATGTAGTATTTTCTTTTGTCTCAATATTATTTTCAATTGGCATATAAATATCAGATTAATATAAAAATTATATCATAAAACATTTATGTTTTTATACATTATTTACTATATTTGAGCCATTTAAAAATGATATAGCAAATAAAATAATAATAAAAATTAAAATAATAATAAGTATAGCAAAAATAAATATAAAAAGAGTATAATTACTTTTATTTTCATCACGATCATGCTCATGGTCAGCATAGACAATCCTATTATTAGAATTAATAATAGTACTATGCTCAACATTTTGAGTCTCATTTGATCTATT
This sequence comes from uncultured Candidatus Saccharibacteria bacterium, assembly GCA_964538815.1. Taxonomy (GTDB): domain Bacteria; phylum Patescibacteriota; class Minisyncoccia; order Phycocordibacterales; family UBA5272; genus UBA5272. The sequence goes on along the minus strand of CAZIHL010000003.1, from coordinate 25,076 downwards.
TGGTTCTATATTTGGAATTGTGTTTTGTATTTCTGTCTCCATTCTAAAATATTATATCATATAGCAATAAAGACCTTTTTAAGGTATAATATTTTTGCATTTTGCCTGATCGTCTAATGGTAGGACAACGGTTTCTGGCACCGTTAATTGAGGTTCGAATCCTTGTCAGGCAGCCAAAATTCAAACTTTTTTCCAACAAAATCCTGATTCAGAATTCTAAAAATAGACTCGGCTGGGCGAAACAATTTTTCTGGGGATATGGATTCGCCCTGCCTCGGCTTTCTTCCCGCCCGCAGGAGGGCCTGGGGAGGAATCCGCGCGGGATTTCGCTTTGCATTTCTTTTTGGAATTCGGGGGCGGACAATACCCTGTTATATTATATCATAACATTGTGATATACTATAACAACGCGATATAATGTGTGGACAATGCAAAATGAATCCACAAAACTTGGTTTGAATCTGAAAAGAATCAGAACAAAGAAAGATATATCGCAAGGTGATATTGCCAAAGAACTCGGCGTTAGCCGAGGATTTATAAGTACGATAGAAAATGGAAAGACAAATCCAACCCTTGCGACAATAGCAAAGTTGGCAAAAGCAGTAAAAGTTTCTATTGATGAACTTGTAAAATAAATTTTATGCCAATTTTTAATGATTTAAATTTAGAAAACTGGAAAGAATCAGAAATCTGGACTGATAGTCTTTGGATTATTGGTGAACGAGATAAGACGGGAAAACATGATGGTTTTTATCACGGAAATTTTATACCTCAAATTCCACGCCAGTTAATTTTAAGATACACAAAAAAGAACGACATTGTTTTTGACCCATTTTTAGGAAGTGGAACAACAGCTTATGAAGCGGAAACTTTGAATAGAAATTTTATTGGTATAGATATACAGAAAAAACTTATTGATTATGTTCGAAAAAATATTGAACCAAAAAACAATTTTTCAAATTTAATAAACGGAGATAGTACCAAAATTGAAACCTTTGATAATGTTAAAAATATTCTAAAAAATAATAAAAAGAAAAATATTCATTTGGCGATTCTTCACCCTCCTTATGCAGATATCATAAAATTTAGCGATTTAAAAAATGATCTTTCAAATACGAAATCACTAAAGGAATTTTTAGATAAATTTTCAGATGTTTTAAAAAATACGATTGAAATATTAGGGGATGGTAGATATTTAGCTATCGTTATTGGTGATGCTTATAAAGCTGGAAAGTGGATTCCATTGAGTTTTTATTGTATGAACGAAGCCCAAAAACTAGGACTAACCCTTAAAAGTATTATAATTAAAAATATGGCAGGAAATCGTGCCAAGCAGAATAAGGAAGGAATTTGGAGATACAGAGCTTTATCAAGCGATTACTATATTTTTAAACACGAGTATATTTTTCTTTTTAAGAAAAATTAAGACGACCCTCCGACATTAGTTTATAAATTCCTGCCATATTAAAGCGGAATTTAAAATTATCTCTATTATTGTGAACTTGAAATTCGCCTATTGCTACACCGTCATATTCATATTTTACGGTATTACTTTCATTCCATTCAGCCACTGTTGTTTTTGTAAATGAAATTTTCGCAGGATCCCAAATAGGACTACTGGTCTTTTTGATTACTATATATTTTGGATCATTCGTAGGATTATCTTCTGAATCAACTACATTAAAAATATGAACCAAAAAATCACAATCAAACATATACTCCCAATAAATACCTAGCAATTCCTCAATTTTTGTTAATGCAATTATTTTAAAAAGTTTTACTTTTTCAGGATAAGCTGTTGGTATATATGCGATACCCAACCTTTCCGCTAGAATAGCATACCAAGTGTTTGATGATGCTTGACCAATTTTTTGTGGCGCCGCCTTGCCCAATTTTTGTTTATTAGTTTTTACTGATAGGGTTTTATTGTTTTGGAGTATAAAATCAACTGTATTCTGGTTTTCGGCAGCATGTTTAATCGGCGATGGAATATTATTTGTATTGAATATATCAGCAACAATTGGCTTTATTGCGTCTGTAATATTTTTTACTCCTCGATTACGATATTGATTATTGACAGGTATATCAAAAATATCTGCAATTGCAATCTCAGCTGATACACCAATTTGCTCATTATTTAACATAAGAAAATCTTATCATGAAAATTCATTTTTTCCTATATGTTCAACGGTAAATATGCTATAATTTATGTATGAATTATATTGGTAGCAAATTATCATTATTGGAATTTTTAGAGAAATCTATTGAAAAAGTAGTTGATAAAAACTCCCGTGTTTTTTGTGATTTATTTGCTGGCACAGGTGCTGTTGGAACTTATTTTAAAAGAAAAGGATACAAAGTTATTGCAAACGATATTCAATATTATAGTTTTGTATTAAATAAACAATATATTGAAAATCACAAACATTTAAAATTTGAAAAACTTTTAGAAACAATTTCTGAACTAAAAAATGTTGAAATTTCAGAAAGAAAAAATATTGTCTGTAATTATTTATCTAATATAGAAGGAGAAAAGGGATTTATATATAAAAATTATTGTTTAGGTGGAACAAAAGATCAAGAATTTGAAAGACAATATTTTTCAGATGAAAATGGAATGAAATGTGATGCGATTAGGACAAAAATAGAAGAATGGAAAAATAATAAGTTAATTACAGACAATGAATATTATTTTCTTTTAGCTACACTCTTGGAAACCATTGATAAACGAGCTAACACAGCTTCTGTTTATGGTGCATTTTTAAAACAATTAAAGAAGACTGCTCAAATACCATTTGTGTTAAAACCTGCCGAGTTGATAATAAATGATCAAGAACACGAAGTGTTTAATGAAGACATAAATAAACTTGTAGGAAAAATCGAGGGTGATATTTTATATCTTGATCCACCTTATAATCAACGACAATACGCTACAAATTATCATTTACTTGAAACAATTGCTAAATATGACAATCCTAAAATCTACGGCAAAACAGGATTGAGAGAGTATGAAAATCAAAAATCGCTTTACTGCTCTAGAAATCAAGTAAAAAAAGCTTTTAGTGATTTAATATCCAATGCAAAACAAAAATATATTTTTTTGAGCTATAACAACGAAGGACTTATGACGCTTGATGACATAAAAGAAATAATGGGTTCACGAGGAAAGTATGGATATTTTACTCAAGAATATAACAGATTTAAGGCAGACAAGGACGGAAACCGAGATTTTAGTTCAAATAAAACTATAGAATATTTACACTATGTAGTTTGCAAATAAATTTATGAATACTTTTAAACAATCTGCGATTGAGATATTAAAAAAAGCGAAAGCACCTTTGCATTATAATGATATAACAAAGCAAGCATTGGAATCTGGAATATTAGAAACCGAAGGAGCAAATCCAGAGAGAACAATGAATGCGGTTATTACTGTTGATATAAATACAAAAGCAGAAGGCTCCGATTTTATTAAAGTTGAGAGGGGTGTTTTTGCTCTTAATCAAAATAAAAAAGAAATAAAACAAACTCCCAAAATTATTGAGGCAGAAAAAGAAGAAGAAGAAAAAATAGTGATTGAGGGTGGCTATATCGGAAAGTGTGGCGAGCATTTGGTTTGCAGTGAATTACTGTTTAGAGGTTTTAATGCCAGCATAATGAGTGTTGATGTCGGAGTGGATATTTCAGCTATAAAAGATAATAAATTTTTTGGTATTCAGGTTAAAACTGCGCGTAAAAATAGTTTTGATACATACTCGTTTCATATTAGGAAAAAATCATTTGATAGATTTAATCAAGGAAATATTTTCTATATTTTAGTTTTACGAGATGGATTAAAAAATAGTTTTTTAATTTTACCTTCAAACGAAGTAGAAAAGAAAATAAAAGAAAATGCTATTTTTACTGTTAACAATGGTACTGGCTATGCATTAAATGTTAAATTTAGAGATCAAAAAATTTATCTCGGTAATACTGATCACGAAATGAGCTATTTTTTAGACGATTGGAATTTGATTAAATAAAAATGGAAAAAGAAAAACTAATAATTAAATATTTTCTCGGCAATATTTTTGAAGCTAAAAGTCATTATACTGGCTGGAAAATGATTTGCCATGCAAGATCCAATGGAATTGTTTCAAAAGAAATGGCAGAAAGATATGTGGCCATTCAAAAACAAGCTGGATCTTTTTTACTTTGACCGATAGGGCTTTTTTAATTTCTTTTATAATGCTAGCCTGTCATGTTTTTGATAAAAGATCAGATTCAATGTCTTTAGAAAAAGTCGATAAAACTCTTTACAATAAATTTTTTAATGAAAATAAAAAAGTAATAGACGCTCTTAAAAAAGCTAGAGACAATATATTTGCACACAGAAATATTCAAATTGATCCGAAGGAAATTGTAATTCCCAGTATTGATGATTTAGACAATTTCTTTTCTAATCTTGAAAAACTTTATAATAAATTAAGTTCCAAGATCGATAACTCATCAGCATGGTTTGATAATGTAGAAAACCTAAAACGGGAAATTGAACTTGTTTATATGAATTTAGACAGAGGTGAGATGATGAGGAGAAAAGAAATTGACATCGAGTGGATGTGGGAAAAAGATCCGAATAAAATTTCTGACAAAATTTAAGTTTGTTTTCTGTCCTCCCCGAATTCCAAAAAGAAATGCAAAGCGAAATCCCGCCCGCATTCCTCCCCAGGCCCCTCCTGCGGGCGGGAAGAAAGCCGAGGCAGGGTGAATCCATATCCCCAGAAAAATTGTTTCGCACTGCCGAGTCCTTTTTTAGAATTCTGTATCTGGATTGTTTTGGAAAAAAGTTCGGATTTTGTTCAGGAGACCCAGCCAAGTTTCTCTAAAATTTTATCTTAAATAACTTTTTGTTTTTGTGTAAATTATTAAATTTTTCCACATACTTATGAATTTTGTCAAATATTTTAAATAATAAAAATGGGGAAAAGTTTCTAAAAAAACTTTTTAAAAGGTATAATAAAGATATAAAGATATGAAACCACTTAATTTTGAGAAAGCGGGAAAAGATGCACCAAAGAACGATTTAAATTTAGGAAAAGAGACTTTAGAAAAAATAATCAAAGAAACCGATAAAGGTATAGATGGAGCTGTAGGAGAAGAAGAACTTTTAAATTTTAAATTAAAAGAATTTAATAATTTATTAATTAAGCATATTAAAGAAAAAAAAAATATAGAAGATCAAAATTATATAGATTTATTAATTAAATTAAATTATGTTTTAGAAAAAGAGATATTAAATAAAAATTTACTTAATATTTACAGTAATAAAAAAATAAGAACTTATAAATCTCAAAAATATGATTTTGAAGAAGGATATGAAGGTGCTTATTTTTATAATGAGGCTAAAGGAGATGTTTCAGAAGATTTTTTGAATAATTTAGAAGATAATGAAGTCAAACTTATTTTAGAAAGACAAGATATTATTCAAAAGATAAAAGAAGAATATCCAATAAAAAGTAAATTTTTGTTTGATGATTTAAAGGAATTAAATAATTTTCAAAATTAATTTAATAAATATGAATTTGGCCCAACATTTCCTAATAAGTATAGAAAGTTCAATATCTATTTGGACTTATATATTACTTTTTATAATATCTTTTTTTGATACACTTATTGTAGTTGGAGCATTTTTCCCTGCTAGTTTTTTTGTTTTAATGGCTGGTTTTTTTGCTGTGCATACTGGCTTAAATATTTGGTATTCGACAATAGTTATTGTTTTAGGAGGTCTTGTTGGAGATCTATTAAGTTATTTTTTTGGTAAAAAAGGGATCAATTGGTTTAAGGGTGAAAAGAGATTATTAAAAGCATCATATCTTGATAAAGGGCAAGCTTTTTTTGAAAAATATGGAGATAAAAGTATAATTTTTGGTAGATTTTTAGGAATAATTAAATCAATCATTCCTTTTGTTGCTGGTCTTGTAAAAATGAATATTAAAAAATTCATCTTTTTAAATCTTATAGCTGGGATAATTTGGACAATTGTACATCTAGGAGTAGGGTATATTTTAGGAAAAAGTTTTAATATATTTTATATATCAAAAGATGTTAAATATACAGTAATTCTTTTCCCTGTAATATTATTTATTATATGGACATTAATAGAATACAGATCTAAGGTATTTAATTTTTTTAAGTTTAAAAAGAAAAATAATTAATCTCTTACTATTACAACTGTTCCAATTGGTGCCCAATTATAAAGTATTTCAGCATCTTCTGGTCTTAAATTCACACAACCATGTGACCATTGCACACCAAAGTTATCATGCCAATATGCTCCATGAATAGCTGCACCACCACTTGTAAAATACATAGTCCACGGTACTCCTGGTAAATCATAATAATCATCAGAAATACCAGGAAGTGGACCTTGCATATAACGACTTGGAGTTTTTTCAAATATTTGAAATGTTCCTCTTGGTGTAGGCAGACTATCAAGTCCAGTGGAAATGCTTAATTCCATAAAAAGCTCATCGTTTTCATAGGCATATAATTTTTGCTCACTTCTATCTACTATTATTTTTTTATTAGTTTCATTGGTAGATTTTTCTCCTTTTTTGTAAGTTTCTTTTTGAGATTCTATTGTATTTAAATAATCTGTTGCTACATAAAATTCACGAGGAAGTCTATCAGAGTATCTTACCCATTCGTCAGAAATTATTTTTTGCCACTTAATACCATCAGCTTCTATAATTTCTCCCGATGTTTTTAAAACTATATGATTACGAAGACTTGTAATAGTAGAACAAGAAACAGAAGGACAAGCTCTTGCTCTTACACAACTTCCTTCAAAATGAGCCCTACAACTATCTTTGATCTCAACATATAAACCTTTTTTAATTGAAATATTTGTTTCTTTTTCTTCAATATTAGTATTTTCTTTTGTGGTTGTAGATATTGAAGTGTTTATTTTATTAGAAAAATATTCTTCATTATAATATTCTGATTGTTCTTTTATTTCTTTAGCTTTGTCATTAAAAATATCAGAAGCATAGACAATGCCTATAAATAAAATAAGAGAAATAAGTATTATATTAGCGATGTAATACGGGGATTTGTTTTTAAAAAAGTGTTTTATTTTTTTTCTCATTTATATTTTTATAATAAATTTATTATAACAAAAAAGAAGAAAAATTAGAATTTTTATTGGCTGCCAGAACTGGAATCGAACCAATATTCACAGCTTCAAAGGCTGCTGTCCTACCATTAGACGATCTGGCAATAGGGATAAATTATATCATAAAATTAACATTTTTTCAAAATCATTTTATTTTTACTTATGATTTATTCTCTTTTTAGAGTTTTTCTTTAAAACAAAGAACAATTTAGAATTAATCTAAAAAATATTTTTTAATTGTCAATTTTTTTATATTGCGACACATAAAATATTTTTTACTAGTTGCATTAGTTTTTTCTTTTAGAGTATAATATGAATATAAATAATTTTTGTTAGTAATTGTTTTCCTTTATTAAAATAGTTAATTAATTAATCAAAAATATGAGTTTAGAAAAAATAAATAATAATTTAATAGATAAAGAAGGAGAAATATCTGAACAATCTACTTTTTTTTCTAAACAAGAAGCATCTAAACATTTTGAAAATAAAACAACAGAAAAAATTGAAAAATTTGCTTCAGAAAAATTTAATATTAAAGGAAAACTTATAAATTCTACAAATGGAATTATAAATATTATAGCTTTTAATATATTTAAAAATAAATTAAACAAATAATTTAATGTGGATAAAAATAGGCTATTTTTTTTAATTATGATATTATAAATACATAATTTATGGATGAAGAAGATAAAGATTTAAATATAAAGATTAAAAATATTCTTTATAAGTCAGAATTGTCTTTTGATGAAACAAGAGCTTTTTTTGATGGTCTTCAATATTTGGATGATGATGATAAATTAGAATTTGTTTCTATTTTAGAAGAAGAGCCAAATTTAATTTATCCACTATATGTAAATTTTAAAGCAAAATTAGCTTCACTTGAAGAAGAAGAAAATGGAGGAGATAGATCATGGGATGAAATAGTAGAAGATGAAATATCTAAGTTAGATAATTATTTGGAGAATAAAAAATAAAATATATGTCTCGCATAGGTAGAATTTTATTAATAATAGGAGGGCTTAATTGGGGATTAATTGGTTTAGGTATTTTTATAAATAAAAATTTAAATTTTATAGATCTTCTCTCTGCTTTTTATCCAAATTTGCCAGCAATAATTTATTCAGTTATTGGTTTAATAGCATTGATTTTTATCTTTAAAAAAGATTAAAAAAATGCTTACATCAGGTTTATCAAATTTGACAGGTGCAGCAAAAAATTTTGCTAGATTAGTTTTTTTAATTATAATTATAGCTATTTTTTCTGCTTTATTTTCTTCTGGAAAAGATTTTTTAATCTCAAATAATATTTTAAGTAAAAATGTTGATCAAAAAGAAACTTTTATAAATAATTTAAAATTTGACTATAAAATAACTAAAATTACAGATGGGGACACTTTAAAAATAAAAAGATTAGACGGAGAAACTATTGAAGGAAAAAATAAAGAAATCACTGTTAGACTTATAGGCATAAATACACCTGAAACAGTTGATCCTCGTAAACCTGTAGAATGTTTTGGAAAAGAAGCGAGTAATTATATGAAAGATATAGCTGATGGGAAAATTGCTGCTATAGAATTAGATAATTCACAAGATAAATTTGATCAATATAATCGATTATTGGCTTATGTATATGTTAAAGACTCTGGTGTGTATCCAAATAATGTAGTTTTTTTAAATGAAAAAATGATAAAAGATGGATATGCTTATGAATATACTTACAATGTACCTTATAAATATCAAAAAGAATTTAAAGATTTACAATATGTTGCTAAAAATGAATACAAAGGACTTTGGTCTACAAATACTTGTAATGGATTAAAAACTCCAGTAGAAAAGCCACCTAAAAATAATTAATGTTATAATTTAAATAAATATGTCAGATTTTTTTAAAATGATGTGGAGAAAAGGGTTAAAAATTCTACTTATTGTAGTCTTGGTTTGGATACTTTTTTTCTTAATAAATTTTTTCTTTCCAAATTTTTTTAATTTTTTAAATACTAAAAATACTTTACCTAGTCAATCTATAGAACAAAAAGAGTCTATACCGATACGATATAAAATATATAATATGTTTTTTAAAGGTGAGGGTGTAAGTAAATTTTTGATTAAAAATAATTTAAATTCTACCGCTTCTACAAATACTTTAGAAATAGCCAATAAAAAAAATCAACCTTATATTTGGGGCGATAATGCTACTTATACTCCAAGGAATACTTTCAAATTAAACGGGGAAGATTTTTATATTTTTATAAATGATGATGAAAATATTTCAAAAAATTTTGAAATAGATAATATAAAAATCAAAAAAAATGGGATAAATAATTTATCAGACAATAGTATTATTACAGGACAAGTAAATGTAGGTTATTTATCAAGTTATTTTTTTAAAATTTTTATTTATAATTCGGATGGAGATTATTTATACGATATTTTGGCTAACAGTCATAAAGATATAAAAGATAGGGATATTTTAAATATTACTGCTATAAATAATAAATATAATGATTCATCTCTTGTAAAGTATAAAGGGGATGGATTTATGGTTATTTGGAGTGATACAAATGAAGTAGAAAGTATTTTGATATCTAAAATAAAAATAAATTAAAAATCAATTTTAAGTTGATTATCTTTAGGAGGGTTGTCTTTCTTGTTTTTTTTATTTTCATAATAAAATTTTTTGATTTCAATTAAGACCTTTTCAAATTCTTTTTTCGTATATTTTTTATTTATTTTTCTAAAATAAGCTTTAGTAATTGCTCTTGCTGAAAAATCAACCCAATAAGCAAAAGCATCTTTTAAGGTCTTTATTCCATGTTCTTCTTTTTCAAAATTATACTCATTTAGTATAAAATCTATTGTAAGTCTTTTTTTAAATGTTTCTAGAATAATAGCCCTTTCTTCTTTTTTATTAGGTATTCTTTTTTTTTCTGGGCCTTCCATACATTTTATTTTACTAATTCATCTATAACTTCTTTCACAGTAGTTCCGTCAGCAGTATCTCCAAGTTCTTTTAACATCATACCAATAAATTGTCCTTTCTTTGCTGGGTCAATAGGTTCAGCAGCAAGTTTTTCAGAAATTCTTTTTCTGATTTCTTCTTTACTCATCATCACCGGAAGGAATTCTTCAATTATAACCATTTCAGCTTTTTCATCTTCTGCGAGCTCAGGACGTTCTGCATTTGTATATTGATCAATTGAATCTTTTCTTTTTTTTACTTCTCTTTTTAGTACTTTCATTACTTCCTCGTCAGAAAGGACGTCAGTAGGAACTCTTCCCAAGGTTATTAATTCATTTGTAAAGGCAGCAGAAAGCATACGGATAACATTTACTCTTTCCATATCTTTTGCCATCATTGCTTTTTTAAGTTCAGCTTTAATTGTTTCTTGCATAGATTTATATAGTTTATTTATTAATTATAGCATATATTATAAGATTTTATAATATGCTATAATCTCTAAATATGGACACATTATCTTTAGTTTTAATAACTATTATTGCGGTTTTGGTGATTACAATTATTGTATTTTTAGTTATTTTTAATAAAAAAATATCTGGTAAAGATGACAGAAAAGATTTAGCACTTCTTTCTGAAACTCTGAAATCTTTAAAAGATGATATTAAAACGGATATTCGCGAAACTCGTCGTGAACTTGATCAAAAAATATATTCCGGACAAAAAGACATGAATGAGAATGTAAAGTATCAATTTGAAACCTCTCAAAAATTAATTAGAGAGATTAATGAACATTTAGGAAAAGTAAATGAATCAGTTGTAGAAGTAAAAGAAGGTAGTAAACAAGTTGTCAGTATGACAGAGCAACTTTCAAATTTAGAAAAAGTTTTAACTAATCAAAAACAAAGAGGGAATTGGGGTGAATCTTCACTTGAATTAATACTATCCAACTTTTTACCTGTTGGGATATATCAAATGCAATATAATTATAAATCAGGAGAAATAGTAGATGCTGTTATCTTTATAAAAGATAAAATTTTACCAATAGATTCTAAATTCTCAATAGATAATTATAGAAGAGCTATAGATGCTCAAAATGAAGATGATAAAAAATATTTTGCTGATGAATTTAAAAAAGATATTAAAAAAAGAATAGAGGAAACAAGTAAATATATTAATGAAATAGAAGAAAATACTTTACCTTTCGCTTTTATGTTTATACCAAGTGAGGCTATTTATTATGATATTCAAGCAGGAATTAGTGGTGGTCTTAAAATAGAGACAGAAAAGCTTTTGAATTTTGCACAAGAAAAAAAGGTAATAATAGTTTCTCCTACATCTATTTTAGCTTATTTACATCTTGTAATTTCTGGAATTAAAGATAATAATATAGAAAAAAATAGTTTAGAAATTAAAAAGAAAGTAGAAGAGCTTGGGAAACATTTACAAAAGTATGAAGAGTATATGCAAAAGCTTGGTAATGCTATGAATACAACTGTAAATCATTATAATTCTGCATATAAAGAACTTAAAAAAATAGATAAAGATGTATATAAAATCACAGACGGAGCAAATGAAATGACGGTAGATCCTATATTTTTAGATAAAGTTAATGTAGAAGAATAAAAATAATATTAAATAGCTTGACAAGTATAAATTATTTATGATATAATAAGATAAGATATATCATTTTTTAAATTTAAAATTTTGTAAATAATGAAGCATTTTATCCATGTTAGTTTTAAAGAAATTGAAGAAGAAATTAAAAAAGAGATTATTAATTTAACAACCGACAAAACCTCTTTTAAAGAAGAGGATGATGGTTTCGTGCTTACAGTTCACTACAAAGCCGAAGAGGCTTTTATAAAAGAAATTTTGGCAAGACTAGTTGAAAAGGCAGGTTTCCAGCTCATTTCCAGTAAAATCTCAGAAATAGAAGATGAGTATATCTGTGAAGTTGAAGAATTTTCAAAATCTTAACTTCTGATGATATAAGCGATTAATCACTCCGATAAATTTGGAGTGTTTTTATTTGCAAAAAATCTATATTTGTGATAATATTGTATTATTAAAAAACTTTAATTTATTAAAAACTTATTGAAATATATGACTAATTTTGCAGTTATGATGACAGGTGGAAAACAATACAAAGTTTCTCACGGGTCAAAACTAAAGATTGAAAAGATAAAAGGAGACTATAAAGTAGGTGATAAGCTTTCTTTTGAAAATATTTTACTTGTTGCAAATGGTGACGATGTAAAAATAGGAGCGCCATATGTTGCTGGATCAAAAGTAGAAGCAGAAATTATTGATATTGCAAAGCATAAGACAGTAGAAGTGGTAAAGTATATGCCAAAGTCAAGATATTTCAAGAAAAATGGACACAGACAACCATATTTTGAAATTAAAGTTTTATCTATTTAATTTTATCTAATCTAAAATTAAAAAATAAAAATCAGAATTTAAATTCTGATTTTTATTTTTTTGTCTTTTATCATTTAACCTCTATGATTAAAAGCTTCTTTAAAAGTATTTTTGTCTACATACTCAATATCAAGCCCTGTAGAGAGTCCTCGTGCTAAGGTAGACATTTTTACTTTATCAATTCCTACGATTTGAGAAAGAGTTTTTCTTAAATAGTTAATTGTGTTTTCTCCTTCATCTGTTGCAGGTAATGCAAAAATTATTTCAGATATTTTATATTCTTCATTTTCATTTTGTAGATTAGTATGGAGGAGATTTACTAGTTCACGAATATTTATAACTTCACTTGGTTTTTCAGTCAGAAATGGTAAGACATTTCCAAGTACAAAATATTTTCCGTTATAAAATCCTGTCTTTTCTATAGCATCAATATCTAGCTCTTTTACTATTATCATTAAAGTTTTATTATCACGACTTTTGTTTTCACAAATATTACAAAGTGAGATATTATTTCCATTTTTACTAAAAACTCGCAAACATTTAGTACATATATTTGCTGAATCTTTTAAAGCGTCTATATTTTTTGCAAGCTCACTTTTGTATTCATTTTTAGCACGAAGTAAATAATACACAAAACGCGCGGCTTGTTTCGGGCCAATACCAGGGAATTTTAAAAATAATTCTTGTAATTTTTCAGAAGGGTTCATAATTTCTAAAATTCATTTCCTACATCAATATTTGGCATTTCAAAATCTCCAAATTCATTTTTGTCTATAGATAAGAATGAAGTTTTCTTATTATCAAAGTATAACTCAACTATTCCAGTTGGTCCATTCCTATGTTTTTCAATTAATATTTCTACAATATTTTTTTTATCAGACTCTGCCTTATCTCCATATTTATCTTCTCTGTGTATTAGCATAACAACATCCGCATCTTGCTCAATAGATCCAGAGTCACGAAGATCAGACAGGCGAGGCTTACCTCCACGAGATTCTACAGCACGAGAAAGCTGAGAGAGGGCGATCACAGGCACATTAAATTCTTTTGCAAGACCTTTTAATGAGCGAGAGATTTCTGTTACCTGATTAACCATATTATCGTAACTTTTTGATGTTCCCATTAATTGAAGATAATCTACAATTACAAGACCTACTGGTTTTTCATGACTTACTTTTCGTAGTACACTACGCATATTCATAGCAGTGTTTGCTGGTTTATCGTCTATATAAATAGGAGCTTGCATAAGCTTATGCATTCCTTCTTGAAGTCTTTCTATTTCTTCATCCATACTCAATTTTCCTGTACGCAATTTCCAACCATCAACTTGCGCTTCTGCTGAAAGCATTCTATCTACAAGCTGCTGCCTGCTCATTTCAAGAGAAAATATTACTGTAGGTACTCCAGACTTTACAGCAGCATTACGAGCAAGATCAAGAGCAAAAGAAGTCTTACCAACAGATGGGCGAGCTGCTAAAATTATTAAATCTGATTTTTGAAAGCCAGATAATTTATTATCAAGATCGCGAAATCCGCTCGGCACTCCACGCACTTCATGTTGATTTTCAGCTAAATGGATAAAACGAGAAATAGTTTCTTCTCCTAAATCTTTCATAGAAGTAAAATTAATATCATTATTTGAGCCAGAAGTAATTTCAAAAATTTTTCTTTCTGCTTCTTCAAGTATTGCTTCAAGTTCTTCTTCTTCACGAAAAGCTGATTCACCAATATGGCTTCCAGCTAAAATTAATCTGCGTAATGTTGATTTCTTTTTTATTATATCCGCATAGTAAATAATGTTAGCGGCTGACCCTACAAGACCAAGAAGATTTGATAAATAATCAGTACCTCCGATTTGTTCCAATTCTTTTTTTTCACGAAGTTTTGCAGATACAGTTAAAAGATCAATTGGATCTTTTCTATTCATTAAATCAATAATAGTATCAAAAATTATTTTATGCTTTTCAGAATAAAAATCATTTCTATTCACAATGTGTGCTATTTCAAAAAAAGAATCTGGCACAAGAAGTAGTGAACCGAGTAAAGCTTTTTCAGTTTCAAGATCTTGCGGAGGAATGCGAAGAGAAGATAATTCATCAAAAGGCGAAAGAACATCTCTCTTTTGGAAGTCTTTTTTAAAATTATTTTTATTTTCTTGTTTATTGTTACGGGCTAGATCTTGTGGAGTTAACATATTTTAAAAATAATTATATTTATAATGTATAAATAATAACAAAATTTACTATCTTGATACCAATCAAAATATATTGCACTATGCGTGTATAAAGTGGATAACTACATTAATAGTAGAATTTATAAGCATTATTGCTCGCGTGACAAATGTGCTAAATTTAATCCAAAGTATTTATCAAAGAAAATTATAAGGGTATATTTTTCTTTATCCTCAATACTCTTATCATTTATAAGTGACCACATTTTTGCGAGTGCTGCTGAAGTATTTAAGTCGTCATGCATAGCGCTTACAAAATCTTCTTTATATTTTAATGCTTCTCTACTTAATTCTTCTAAAGATACTCTGTCTTTTCCATTTTCTGATATAGTAATAATTTTCTTTTTCAATTTTTGAAATGCATTGTCAGCAGCATCTAAAGACTCCCAAGAAAATTTTAATTCCTTTCTATAATGTGTCATTAAAAGTAGATATTTATAAGCAAGAGGGGAAATATTTTTTTCTTTTACAGATAATAGACGTAAGAAATCTCCAGAGCTTTTACTCATTTTACCTTTGTCAGCATTTAAAAAATTTACATGCATCCAATAACTTACAAATCTTTTATCGTCTCCAGCAGGCAAAGAGCATTCACTTTGAGCTATTTCATTTGTATGATGAACAGATATATGATCAATTCCTCCTGTATGAATATCAAAGTGATCACCAAGCACAACACGACTCATAGCGCTACACTCAATATGCCAGCCAGGAAATCCTACGCCCCACGGTGAATCCCATTCCATTTGTCTCTTTTCATTTTTAGGTGAGAATTTCCAAAGAGCAAAGTCAGTTTTATTTTTCTTTTCATTATTTTCATCTTCCACTCTTTTACCTTTTTGAAGTCCTTCTATATCAAGATGGGCGAGCTCTGTATATTTTGGAAATTTAGAAGTGTCAAAATAAATTCCATCACTTGTCTTATATGTAAAACCTTTTTCTTCTAGAGTTTTAATCATTACAATTTGTTCTTTTATATAATCAGTTGCTTTTGTCCAGATGAATTTATCTTTATCAATATTTAATTCTGTTAAATCTGCAAAAAAGGCATCAGTATAATATTTTGCTACATCCCACACACTTTTACCTTCACGGGCTGATCCTTTTTCCATTTTGTCTTCACCATTATCATCATCAGATACCAAATGTCCAACATCTGTAATATTTATTTGATGTTTTATTACAAAACCTGCTTGTTTTAGAGTATTATTTAAAATATCTGCAAAGACATAAGCTCTTAAATTTCCAAGATGAGCATAATGATATACAGTAGGACCACAAGAGTAAATTGAAACTTTTCCATCAATAATAGGCATAAATAAATCCTTTTCTCTTGAAAGGGTATTGTATAAATAAATCTTTTTCATATTTTTAATATATTAACATAAATATTAATCAATAATATATTTTATATGATATAATACATTTATATTTATGAGTATAAAAAGCTTTTTGCATAAAAAATTTAATAATAAAAATATTAAATACGTCTATTTTTTGATTATCGCCTTATTTTTCTTTGGTTTTGGATATTTTTTCAGTAATTTTTCAAATAATAATTTATTTAACTATGCTTCAGCAGCAGAATCTAAAAGTAAATTAAATATAGACAATTTATTAAAAGAGATTAAATATCAATTTAATAATAATTTTGTATATTGGAAATCGGAAAATAAATTACCAACAGAAGATGAATTATCATACGGAATGATAAAAGGTTATGTAGATGCTTATAATGATCCATATACAACTTTTTTTACTCCAGAAGAGTCTAAACAATTTGAAGAAGATATTAAAGGTAGCTTTGGTGGTATAGGAGCAATGATTGGGTATAAAGATAAAAATCCGATGATAATGTCAGTTTTAAAGGATACTCCAGCGGAAAAAGCTGGATTGAAGAGTGGGGATATTTTAGTCTCAGTTGATGGTAAATCTACTGAAGGATTAACAGTAGAAGAAATAGTTCGTATGGTACGAGGAGAAATAGGCACATTAGTTAATTTAGAAATAATTCATCCATCTCAAAATAAAATTTCAAAAATTGAAATAAAAAGAGGAGAAATTAAAACTCCAATTATAGAAACAGAAATAAAAGAAAATGTGTTTATAATTCACTTTTATTCATTTACAGAAAATTCATCTCAAAAATTTGAAGAAGCATTAAAGCAATTTATAGATACAGGAAAAAATAAATTATTAATAGATTTAAGAGGTAATGGTGGAGGATATTTAGATTCTGCTATCAACATAGCATCTTTCTTTTTACCTAAAAATAAAGTAATTTTAGTTGAAAAAAATAATAAAAATGAATCAAACATTACATATTCTAAAGGTTATAATTATTTATTAAATAAAAATATTGATGTAAATATTTTAATAGATGGAGGTTCTGCCTCTGCGTCTGAAATTTTAGCTGGAGCTTTGAAAGACAATGATGCGGCTACTATTATAGGAGAAAAATCATTTGGAAAAGGAAGTGTACAACAATTAGTTAAACTTTCTAATGGGTCAGATCTTAAAATAACAGTTGCAAAATGGTATACACCAAATGGAGTTAATATTTCTGAGAATGGAATTGAGCCGGATATTGTAGCTTCTTCGACAAATGAAATTAAATTAGATAAAAACAAGAAAATAATAGACACTCAATTAAATGAAGCTATTAAAATCATTAAAAATTTAAAATAAAAATAACTCTGGCAAATTAATATGATTATGATCTATAATCATATAGCCAAAGTTATAAAGTGTTAAAATCTTTTAGCGCAAAAAGCACATTCTTTTAACTCTTGTTTAAAAGTTTTTAAAAAAAACCTTTCAAAAGTTAAATATTTTTCATGGGGGCATCTTTCTTGGATTTTTTTGATTTTCCAAAATAGAATTTCTTTTCTTTGTAAAAAATCTTCTTCTTCCAAAGAAAAGATTTTGAAAATTATTGAATCATTTAACAATGTTTCTTTTTGTGTTATCAAGAATTTAAGCTCTTGATAACACATTCTTTCTATGTATTTTATAGACATAATAAAATGATTTTAAATTGTTAAAGTTAAATATATTGAAAAAGTATTTTGATAGTTCTAGGTTAATTTTAGTAAAATTAATTTAATTTGTCAATTTTTACTAATTAAAATTTATTTGTTAAAATAATTAATATTAAATATGAAAGTTATTTTTATTCAAAATGTGGCCAAACAAGGCAAAATAGGAGAAATAAAAGAAGTCGCTGATGGATTTGCTGTAAATGTCTTAATACCTAAAAAGCAAGCTATTATCGCGACTCCGCAAGCTATAAAAAAAATAGAAGAAGAAAAACAACAAAAAGCTTTTCGAGAAGAAATAGATAAAAATCTATTTTTAAAAGCATCCAATGATTTACAGAAAATACTTGATAGTGAAAGTAATGGTTTTTTAGAAATTATTGCAAATAATAAAGATAAAGGAGGACATCTTTTTGCTCAAATAAAGGAAAATGATATTGTTGATGCTATATATAAAAAAATAAAGATTTCATTAAATCCGAGTCAGATAATTTTACCAAAAGAACATATTAAAAAAGTAGGGGAATATGAGGTGGAAGTGAAGGATAAAGAGAATAAAAAGAAGATAAAAGTATTGGTGAAATAGAAATTCAGTGGTCGACACCTTCGGTGTCGACCACTGAATTTTCTCTAAAATATAACTTGACAGGTATTATATAGTATGCTATACTGTATTTAGTATGGGTTAATTGTTCTTTAAAAAAGATTTTTTGGTTATTTTAGAATTAAGCTTTAATTTTAAAATAACCAAAAAATCAAAAAAATGAAAAAAATATTTATATTAGGAGTGATTATTTTTTCTATTAATTTTTCTTATGGACAATTTGTCCCAGAAAGAAAAATTTCTCCTGAAAGACTGATAAATTTTTTTATCAAAGATCTTTCAAGGAAAGAAATTAGAAGTTATAACACTTCTATTCAGAAGTACTCTCTATTCGGAAGAGAGTATTATCTCATTTACGGGGAAGAGGGTTTGGAAATTGACAACAAACCTCTTCTTGTAGTGTCGGAGGATAATCAGGAAGGATTTAAAGATTTAGGGAATCTTTATCCTGAAAGAGATTATTATGAAAACGTGAATTACATCAACGTTTTCATGGGGTGTACACTACAAAGAGTGAAATTTTTCCATGAAGCTGAATTTAAAGGCTTTATCTGGAAAAAGTTTCCAAATTCTGACTATTGGAAACCTCAAATAAATTATTAATTCAAAGCCCTCAGCTAACCGAGGGCTTTTTTATTTTATTATTATTTCTAATCTTAATTAAATAAAATCCACTTATTTAAAAGTGGATTTTATTTTTTATTTTTTAGATAACATTTACAACTTTTTTCATTATTGTAGTGTTATCAAATTTTGTTTGTCTTTTTTGAGAGAATGATACTTTTCCTTCCTTTAATGCAAATAGAGTATGATCTTTACCCATGCCTACATTTTTGCCAGCAAGGAATTTTGTTCCTCTTTGGCGAATAAGGATATTACCTGCTTTCACAAATTCTCCAGATCCTTTTTTAAGACCAAGATACTTTGGTTGGCTATCTCTCAGGTTTTTCGCGGTTCCGGCCGCCTTACGATGTGCCATAGTTTCGTTATATAATTAATCTAATAATATGGACAAAAGTATAACAGAAACTTTGAGAAAAATCAATATGGAGCTTAGAGGGGCAAACTTTTTATCTATATTTTTAAGTCTCATTTTGCTATCTGCTTTTATTGCTTACAAAATATTTACTTCTTCTTATATCACTGAAGCGAAAGAAATGAATTATATAAAGTCAGATTTTATTTCTCAAAATAAAACAAAAAAAATACATTTTATTTATGCGAGTATTCGCGGGAAGAAATATTATTATTACAATTGTAAATCTACTATAAAAGAAGCAAATAAAATTTATTTTAAAGATGATAATCAAGCTTTAAAAGCCGGATATACTTTATCAAAAACTTGTAAATAAAATAATTTGCTAGATTATAGAAATAGGAGTATATTTATTTTGATAACAATTTTTTTGTACCTTTAAAACCTTTCACCATGACTAATACGTTCAATAGACTTTTCTTCTGTGAAAAATGTTTTTTGGTAAATGGACCAGATGAAAATGATGATTGCTTTGTCTTTAATTTTAAAGACAATAATTATACAATTTCAAAATTTAAAACCCTTATTAAAAACAATTCTTTTACAAAAGGTTTTACTCCTCATATTTATCAGATACTAGATATAAAAGAAGATAAGGTAGAATATGTATTTATATGTGGTATTTGTGGAGTAAAGAAAGAAATAATAGATAATCAAAGATTTAATTGTACTTTAATAGGATGGCAAAGAAATAGAATCTCATTAGATAAATGGAATGAGATAGCCCAAAAAGGATATTTTTGATAATCTTAAAAACTTACAAAATTATTATATTATTTTTGTAAGTTTTTTATTTTTTATATTTAAATATGTTATAATTTTTATATAAAAATATATAAATAAATTTATGGCAAAAGGTAATTTTTCACAAAGAAAAGAAAAAAAGAAACCAAAAAAGGATAAAGGAGAAAAATAGATAAAGTTAAAATCTTTAAGTTAATTTAGTATTAATTTAGATTCTTATATTTTAATATAAGAAAAGGAAGAGATTCAAATGTTAAGAAAAAGTGTTATAATACATATCATTTTATGGCTAATAATTCTAAAGAACAAGAACGAGCGGAGCTACATCGTACAATTTGGCAGATCGCCAATGACTTACGTGGAAGTGTGGACGGATGGGATTTTAAGCAATATGTTTTAGGTATTCTCTTTTATCGCTTTATTAGTGAAAACCTTGCCAACTATATTAATGCAGATGAGCGACGTGCTGGTAAAAAAGATTTTGATTACGCAAAACTATCTGACAAAGAAGCAGAATTTGGTCGCACCGATACCATAAAAGAAAAAGGATTTTATATATTACCGAGTGAACTTTTTGTAAATGTTAGAAGAAATGCTCGTAACGATGCGAATTTAAACGAAACACTTTCTAAAATTTTTAATAATATTGAAAATTCCGCTAAAGGATCTGATAGTGAAGACGATCTAAAGGGATTGTTCGATGATCTTGACGTTAACTCAAATAAACTTGGATCAAACGTTGAAAAAAGAAATCAAAGACTTGTAAAACTTCTCGAAGCTATTGGTGATCTTAAGCTCGGTGATTACGGTGATAATACTATTGATGCATTCGGTGATGCATATGAGTTCTTGATGACTATGTATGCTTCAAATGCCGGTAAATCTGGAGGTGAATTCTTTACCCCTCAAGAAGTTAGTGAACTTCTTGCTGAAATAACCACTGTTGGTAAAAAAGAAGTTAATAAGGTATATGATCCCTGTTGTGGCTCAGGATCACTTTTGCTTAAGTTTGCAAAAGTGCTTGGTAAAGAAAATGTACGCCAAGGATTTTATGGTCAAGAAATAAATCTTACTACATATAACCTGTGTCGTATTAATATGTTCTTGCATGATATTAATTACAATAATTTTGATATTGCTCACGGGGATACTCTTACTGATCCAAAACATTGGGATGATGAGCCATTTGATGCGATAGTTTCCAATCCTCCGTATTCGATCAAATGGGATGGTGACGCTAATCCTATTATGATTAATGATCCTCGCTTTTCTCCTGCTGGAGTACTTGCACCAAAAAGTAAGGCTGATTTGGCGTTCACTATGCACATGCTTTCATGGCTTTCGACAAGTGGAACCGCTGCGATAGTTGAATACCCGGGGGTACTTTTCCGTGGTGGAGCTGAACAAAAGATTCGTAAGTATCTTATTGATAACAATTATGTTGATGCTGTAATACAACTACCACCAGATTTATTTTTTGGTCCAACTATTGCAACTTGTATTATAGTTTTAAAAAAGAGTAAAAAGGATAATAAAACTTTATTTATCGACGCATCTGCAGAATTTGTACGTGGAGGCACTAAAAATAAACTTACCCCAACAAATCGTTTAAATATTCTGAATGCTTACATTGCACGTAAAGATGTTGATCAGTTTGCTAAACTAATCGACAACAAATCTATTGCCGAAAATGATTACAATATACAAGTTTCTAACTATGTTATCCAAAAAGATAATAATAACGTCATAGATATTACGGAGCTTAATAAGGAAATTGAAAAAATTGTAGAAAAACAGAATGAACTTCGTATAGCTATTAATAAAATTA
This sequence comes from uncultured Candidatus Saccharibacteria bacterium, assembly GCA_964538815.1. GTDB lineage: Bacteria > Patescibacteriota > Minisyncoccia > Phycocordibacterales > UBA5272 > UBA5272. The sequence continues at coordinate 3,064 of CAZIHL010000003.1, read as the reverse complement.
TCGCTGATATCGAAGAAAAATAATATGACCAAGCACATAAATAAAATTGAAAAATTGATATCAGATTTGTGTCCAAATGGCATTGAATATAAAGAATTATGGGAACTGACTGCTTGGGATAAAAAATTTAATGGTGTAGACCGAACAAAACAGAAAAAGGTTATTACATACCCATATTACCCAGCTAATGGTTTTAAAGATCTTGCACGAGAAAATGGTACAGTTCGAATACTTTCGACTGGTAATTATATTGGTTGGACTGATGAAAAATCGGCAGGAAGATTTTTGTGTGAAGGTGAAGTTGTTGCAATACCGTGGGGTGGTCAAGCAAATGTAAAATATTATAACGGTAAATTTGTAACGGCTGATAATCGTATAGCTACGTCTCTAGACACAAATGTTCTTTTAAACAAATTCCTTTATTATTGTATGCTCTCAAAAAATGACCTGATCGAGAGTTTTTATCGCGGTGCTGGTATAAAACACCCAAGCATGAAAAAAGTACTTGAAATGAGAATTCCTGTACCACCTATTGCAATTCAAGAAGAAATTGTAGCTATTCTTAATAGTTTTACAGAGCTAGAAGCAGAGCTAGAAGCAGAGCTAGAAGCAGAGCTAGAAGCAAGAAAGAGACAATACGAGCATTATCGTTCGAAGCTTTTGACATTTAACGATATGGGGGGGGGTACAATGGGTTCAGCTTAATCAAGTTGTTAATTTTATGAATGGAAAAGGACACGAAAAACACATAGATGAAAACGGCAAATATATTGTTGTTAATTCAAAGTTCGTGTCTACTGATGGACTAGTTAAGAAATACTCTGAAAAACAACTCTCATCAGTATTTAAAGATAATATTTTGATGGTTATGAGTGATCTTCCAAATGGAAAAGCTCTGGCAAAATGTTTTTATGTTGATAAAGATAATAAATACACTCTAAATCAGCGGATCTGCTCTTTGTCTGTTAAAGATGTAGAGATTTTATACCCCAAATACTTACTTTATATTTTAAATAGGAACAGACAATTACTGAGACATGACAATGGAGTAGATCAAACTAATTTAAAGAAAGATGATATTCTAAATATAGAAATTCCTATTCCTAATTTTTCAGAGCAAAAACGAATTGTATCGATATTGGATCAGTTCGACGCACTTGTAAACAGTATCTCAATTGGTTTACCAGCCGAACTCAAAGCACGTCGATCGCAATATGAGTATTATCGAGGAAAACTTTTAACTTTTAATGAATATGTCAGTTAATAATAAATACAATTTAGTTGCAGAAAGTACACAAAGCACAGTTGTTGCTGAGTATATTCCTGATGTTAAAAGAGTTGCACAATACCAAAGTGAAGCTGATCTTGAACGTGCTTTTATAGATCAACTTAAGACACAAGCTTATGAGTATGTGACTATAAAATCTGAAAATGATTTAACT
>CAZIHL010000003.1:0-1522 GCA_964538815.1 uncultured Candidatus Saccharibacteria bacterium | reverse complement strand
TATGCCACAGAGGATGGACAACGTTCAAATCGTTATGATGTCACAGTACTAGTAAATGGATTGCCACTTATTCATATTGAGCTTAAAAGACGTGGTGTTGCAATTCAAGAAGCATTTAACCAAATAAATCGATACCAGAGAGAAAGTTTTTGGGCATCGAGCGGTCTTTTCGAATATGTTCAACTGTTTGTAATATCCAATGGAACTCATACAAAATATTATAGTAATACAACCCGATCACAGCATATTAAAGAATCTAATGAGGGTGCATTAAAGAAAGGTAAAAGAACAAGTAATAGTTTTGAATTTACAAGTTGGTGGGCTGATGCAACTAACCGCCCAATTACTGATCTGATGGATTTTGCAAAGACTTTTTTTGCAAAACATACTATTTTAAATATTTTAACTAAATACTGTGTTTTCACTACCGACCGTCTTTTACTTGTAATGCGACCATATCAGATCGTTGCAACAGAAAGAATTTTAAATCGTATTGAAGTAAGTACTAATTATAAAAAACTCGGCACTACCGAAGCTGGTGGTTATATTTGGCACACAACAGGTTCAGGAAAAACATTAACTAGTTTTAAAACTGCCCAACTTGCAAGTAAATTTTCTTATGTAGATAAAGTATTGTTTGTCGTTGATCGTAAAGATTTGGATTATCAGACAATGCGAGAATATGACAAGTTTGAAAAAGGTGCAGCGAATAGTAATACCAGTACTTCTGTTCTAAAGAAACAGTTAGAAGATTCAAATTCTCGAATCATTATTACAACAATTCAAAAGCTCGATCGCTTTATTGGTCGCAATGGTAATCATGAAATTTTTGATGGTCATATTGTAATTATTTTTGACGAATGTCACCGTTCACAATTTGGTGATATGCACGCGTCTATTACGAAGGCGTTCAAGAACTACCACATCTTTGGGTTTACTGGTACACCAATCTTTGCAATAAATGCTTCCTCGGGTGGTCGTCCAGACCTTAAAACAACGGAACAAGCTTTTGGTGAGAAACTACATACTTACACTATAGTAGATGCTATTGCGGATAAAAATGTTTTACCATTTAAGGTTGATTATGTTTCTACTGTTAGAGAAGCAGAAAATATTGAGGATAAAAAGGTTAGCGATATTGATCGCGAAGCAGTTTTGGCGGCTCCAGAGCGTTTAAAAAATATTGTTCAATATATTTGTGAACACTTTGATCAAAAAACTAAAAGGAATAGTTTTTATAAAATAAAAGATCGCAGACTGGCTGGTTTTAATTCGATATTTGCTGTCTCTTCTATTGAGGTTGCAAAAAAATATTATGCCGAATTCAAAAAACAACTTTCTGAACTTCCGAGTGACAAGAAGTTAAAAGTCGCAACAATTTATAGTTTTGGTGTAAATGATGAGGATGCAGACGGAATGATTGACGAAAACTCTGAAGATACGAGCGGTCTTGATGTAAGTTCAAGAGATTTTCTTGAAAGTGCGATCTCTGACTATAACGCTATGTTCGGTACTTCATACG
>CAZIHL010000002.1:65217-66703 GCA_964538815.1 uncultured Candidatus Saccharibacteria bacterium | reverse complement strand
GATATTTGTTCCAATAATTATATTATTTGATCCGATGTTGTTGCCGGAGAAAGTCGCACCTGCTTTATATCCAAAGAGGTTGGAGTATGGAGCATTAGACGCATTTTGTCCTGCAGTATTACCTATAAAGTTAGAATTTGAAGAATTGGTTGCTCCAGCACCAGCATAATCTCCAATAAAATTAGAGTTTGTAACATTTATTAAACCATTTCCAGAATTATATCCTATCAAGTTTGTATGTGTAATATTTGATGAAATATATCCCGCTTGATTACCTATAAAGTTAGAATAAGAAGAACTATTAGAATTATATCCAGCTTGTGAACCAAAGAAATTTGATTGTACGGTACTAGATGCACCATATCCAGCATAATATCCTTGGAAATTTGAATATGAAGCATTGGCCGCACCAGCACCAGCATAATCTCCAATAAAGTTTCCATAATCTACTCCTGACGCTAAATTTCCAGCCGCTTCACCTATAAAATTAGAATAATCAGATCCTGTTGCTCCATTTCCAGCATTTCTACCAAAGAATATTGAATAAGAATTTGATGTTCCACTTCCTGTGCCTGTTAGTCCTGTTGAATATAGACTTTCTGTTCCTTGTATTGTGATAGGTGTTGGAGTGGTGGTAGAAAATCCAAGTGAAGAAAATATAGATGATGTGCTGGTCCATATACCAAGCCCACTTGCATCTGAAACAAGTAATGAGCCCAATGAAGCACCAGTATTTAATTTAATAGTATCTGATGTAATACCGCCAACTACAGTTAAATTATTACTTGGGCTACTTGTTCCGATTCCTAATCTTTTAGTTGAATTATCCCAAAAGAAATTACTATTATCCTGTGCTAATGTTGTACCATTTGAGAAGATAACAGACCCTGATGTTAATGCAGGTAAATTAAATTTATTATTAAATGTATTCCAATCAGTGCTTGACAAATAACCATTTGTTGATGAGCTTGAAGCTGGTATAGATGAAGTAGCAATCACACCATTAATAGTAGAAGTTATTAATCCTGTATTTGCTGTATAAGTTAAATTATTTGAAGTGATGATTGAGGTGGTAGCTATTACTCCATTAATATTAGTAGTTAAAGTATTACCTGATACATTTTGATTAAATGAATTAATAATATTAGCAACTCCTGATGATACTCCATTTACTATTACTTCAAAGAGATTTGCTGAAGAAGAAGCTACATTTGAATTGATAATAGTAGTAGAAGTAGATACTCCATTAACTGTTGAAGTGATAGTATTAGCTACTGATTGTAATATGTTAGTAGTAGTTGGAAGTAAACCAATAATACTTGTTGTTGAGATTAATCCATTTACATTTGAAGTTAATACTCCCCCTCCATAGCTAATAGTATTGGTTGAAACTACTGCACTAGTTGCTGATGATCCTCCTACATTACTTGTTAATGTATTACCTGACAATGATAATGTATTAGAAGTATTTAAATTAGTAATAGTA
>CAZIHL010000002.1:0-65117 GCA_964538815.1 uncultured Candidatus Saccharibacteria bacterium | reverse complement strand
GTTAAGATAGTGCCAGATGCAATGAGACCATTTGAAGTGATGATTGAGGTGGTAGCTATTACTCCATTAATATTAGTAGTTAAAGTATTACCTGATACATTTTGATTAAATGAATTAATAATATTAGCAACTCCTGATGATACTCCATTTACTATTACTTCAAAGAGATTTGCTGAAGAAGAAGCTACATTTGAATTGATAATAGTAGTAGAAGTAGATACTCCATTAACTGTTGAAGTGATAGTATTAGCTACTGATTGTAATATGTTAGTAGTAGTTGGAAGTAAACCAATAATACTTGTTGTTGAGATTAATCCATTTACATTTGAAGTTAATACTCCCCCTCCATAGCTAATAGTATTGGTTGAAACTACTGCACTAGTTGCTGATGATCCTCCTACATTACTTGTTAATGTATTACCTGACAATGATAATGTATTAGAAGTATTTAAATTAGTAATAGTAGCATTAGTAGCATTTAAATTATTTGTATTTGTTGTAGATGCTGTTAAGTTTTGAGTGAAGAGACTTGTAAAGAAGCCAGTTACAGCATTTAAGATATTTGAGAAGAAATTATCTGCTGTCGTTGTACCGTTTAAAGAAATATTATTTAATGATCCTATTGTCGTGGAAGAGATTTTACCATTAACATTTGATATAAAAGTGTTTGTTGATGATGAATATAAAAGTGAATTTATTAAAGCGTCATCTACAATTTGTAATATTGTAGATGTTGAAAAATTACCAGTACTAGTTGGTGCTGGTACGACTATTGTTGATGTTGATAAATCATTTGGATTATAAATATAATATATAGTAGAAGTAGCATTTTGAGTTATCAAATTTATATATGAACCATCTTTACCATCTTGTCCATTTATCACAGAAGGATTTATTGGAACATACTGATAACTAGGACTTACACTTACACTCTGACCGTTTACACCATCTAAACCTTGTTCTCCTTTGTCACCTCTATCTCCTTTTTCACCTTTAGGTCCTTGTAAAAAAATTATCTCTTTTCCTGTGGTGTTATTTATATAACTTAGTATAGGGGTGGAATTATTACTTAAATTATTAAGTTGATTTTGAATAACTGTAATTTGATTTACTAAATTTTCTTTAAAAGCTTCGTTTTGTACTTTATTTAGATCATAAATATTTGTATCACACTTGGAATCTTTTAAACCAAGAAAATCATTTAATCCACAATATACTTTTACAGAAAAAGTATCCCAACTTGATAATTCTTTAATATTAACAGCCGCTATGGAATTTGTTATAGACAATGACAAAATACTGCCAAGTATTAATCTCTTGACTATGTTTAGTTTGCTGTAAGTTTTTATATTTTTAAATGGATTAAACACAAAATTAAATTCTATTACCCATCATATACATTATACACTTAAAAAGTTAAAAAAAGCTTTATAGTAAAAGGTTTTTTGTGGAAAAGTTTTATCTATAAAAATACAAAAAGAGACATTTTTATGTCTCTTTTTGTAGATTTTACTAAATTATTTTTTAACTGTAGCAGTTCCAGTTTTTGGTTTTTTAGCACCATATTTTGAACGCCCCTGTTTTCTATTTTCTACCCCTGTAGCATCAAGACGGCCACGCACGATATGATATCTAACACCAGCCAAGTCTTTTACTCTACCGCCACGAATCATAACTACAGAATGTTCTTGTAATTTATGTTTAATACCAGGAATGTATGCCGTAACTTCTTGCTGATTTGTCAATCTCACCCTAGCTATTTTACGTAAAGCTGAGTTAGGTTTTTTAGGAGTTGTTGTTGTAACTTTAACACAAACACCTCTTTTGAAAGGAGAATTATAGAAATTAGCTCTATTATGTACAGAATTCCAACCTTGAGCCAATGTTACAGACCTTGACTTTTTGGTAATTTTCTTTCTTTTATTTTTAATTAATTGATTAATTGTGGGCATATTATTTTAAAATATACTATATTTTGACTTTTTTTGCAAAAATAGTTAATTATTTAGACTTTCTACCCTTAACTCTCCTTGTGATAATATGAGGATTTGAGTATTTTTTACTTCTTCTTGTTTTACGACCTCCTGTAATTTTACCTGTTGCTGTTTTTGGCTTCTTTGTACCTCTTGGTTGTGAACCTTCTCCTCCTCCATATGGATGATCTACTGGATTTTTAGCTTTAGCACGAGTTTTAGGACGTAGTCCAAGCCATCTACTTCTTCCTGCCTTTCCTATAACTCTTAATCTATATTCATCGTTTGATACCGAGCCAATTGATGCATAACAAAAATCTGGAATTTTACGAACTTCTGTTGAAGGAAGTTTAATTGATGTCCATCCATTATCATGAGCTACTACTTGTGCAAAACTTCCAGCACTTCTTACCATTTTTGCTCCAGCTCCCTTTTTAATCTCAATATTATAAATATTAGTTCCTACAGGAATATTTCTTAATATACATCTATTTCCAGGATTAAGATCGGTCTTTTCTGAAACGATAAATTTATCTCCTACTTTTACTTCTTTTGGAAGAAGTATATATCTTTTTTCTCCATCGGCAAACACTGCAAGTCCGATGAATCCTGATCTGTTTGGATCATATTCAATTGTAGTAATTTTTGCAGGGATATCAATTTTGTTGTATTTGAAGTCTACATCTCTGTAACTTCTTTTGTGTCCAGAACCTTTATAGTATGTGGTAATTCTACCCATAGCATTTCTTCCAGTTCCTCTACTAAAACCTTTTTTCAAAGATTTCAAAGGTTTATCCCCAGAAAGAACTTTTCTGTAATCAATTCCTGTCATTGTTCTTCTCGACGGAGTTGTTGGTTTATATTTTTTCATAGTTTTCAATACTTGATTAATTGTCGGCTTAATCGGCCATTATTTAATAATTTAAGCTAGATTTATTTTATCTCCCTTTTTTAGAAATACTGACGCTTTCTTAAATCTAGACTTAAATCCTAATTTGCCTCTAGAAAATACAGCTTGTCTTGGATTGTTAATCACTGTTATTTTTATTGGTTTTACCTTATAAACTTTTTCAATTTCTTTCGCTAAAGAAATTTTAGTAGCATTTTCTTTTACATTAAATGTATAAACATTTTGTGATGAAAGATTTGAAGCTTTTTCAGTCAGTCTTGGTGAAATAATTAAAGATTCACTTTTAGCATTCTCTTTTGCTACCACTTCTTTTGTTTCTTTTTCTATTTTCTTAGCCATAGTTTTACTTTAATTTATTTTGAAGATACTCGACTGTAGTTTCTGGATTTGTAATAACAAGATATCTAGCATTTGCTAAATCTGAAGGATTTAGATCTTCCATATTATGTGCTAAGACATATGGAATATTTCTAAATGATCTTTTCTCATTTATTTCAAGCTTTGGAAAAGTCATATAAACATTTCCTTTTTTCTTGAAAGTTAAATTTTCAAAATTCTTAATAGTAGCAATATTTTTCATTATTTCAACAGAATCTTTTGTTTTTGCATTTGCTGATTTTATCTCATCTACAAAGAGAATTTTTCCATCTTTTAATTTTGCAGAAAGAATATTAAATAATGCTGCATTTCTCATATTTTTTGGAAGATCTCTTTTATAGCTTTTATCACTCTTAGGCCCATGAGTAACTCCTCCCCCTTTCCAAATTGGTGATCTTTTTGACCCATGACGAGCTCTACTTGTGCCTTTTTGTTTCCAAGGTTTTTGATTTGATCCTCTTACTTCACTTCTATCTTTAGTGTGAGCAGTACCGGCTCTTTGATTTGATCTTTGAATATAAAGCACTTGAGAAACTAAATCTCCATTAAAATCTAACCCAAAAATATTTTCTGGTAGATCAATTTCGCGTACTTCTTTCGCTTGTTGATTATATACTTTTATTTTCATAAATTTATTTTTGAGTTATTTCAATAATTGTTCCTCTTTTTCCTGGCACCGCACCTTGAACAAGAATAATTCCATTCGTAGCATCCACATCTAAAACTTTTACATTCTTTTGTGTAATCTTATCAGAACCCATTCTTCCTGCCATGCGCATACCTTTAGCAACTCTACCTCCGGCACGACCTCCACCTCCGATAGATCCTGGCTCACGAAGAGAGTGCTTTTGACCATGCTGTCCCCAACCTCCTTTAAAGCCATGTCTTTTAACTACACCTTGAAATCCTTTACCTTTAGATACACCAGAAATAGTTACAATATCTCCAGCTTGGAATATATCAAGATTTATACTAGCACCTTTTTGCAAATCGCCAGGATTTGTTTTAAATTCTTTAAGAACTTTGAAAGCTTCATTCCCAGTGTGTCCTAAAACACTCTTTGAAACTCTTTCTTTCTTTTGAGGAATAGATGCTATTTGCACCGCCTCATAACCATCATTTTCTTTTGTCTTTACTTGAGTAACAGTAAGTGGACTCGCTGACAATATAGTCGCAGGATGTACTACTCCTTCATCGTCAAAAAATTGAGTCATGTTCTGTTTTACGGCAATTGTAAATTTCATATTTTTCAGAAACGACATAACTACAATCTTTAAAGATGTAGACATTGGTCGATTTATTTAATTAGTAATTTTTTAAAACTAACCCATTTTAACATTTATATCTACTCCTGAAGGTAGCGATAAATTTGTTAAAGATTCAATTAGTTTTGGGTTTGGGTTAAGAATATCAATTAATCTTTTATGAACTCTAATTTCAAATTGTTCTCTCGCATTTTTATAAATAAATGTAGATCTATTTACTGTATATTTTGATATTTCAATTGGGAGCGGTATTGGTCCACAGATATTAACATCAAATCTCTTTGCTGTATCAATTATTTGTTTAACAGATAAATCTAATACTTTTGGTTCATAAGCTTTTACTAAGATACGAAGTTTATTTTCATCACTTTTCTTAATAGATTTTGATTTTGGAAAATCATTGTCAGATTTTGTTGAATTTTTTTTAACAATAGCTTTTTTAGTAGCTACTTTTTTAGTGGCTGTTTTTTTTTCTTTTATAACTTTTTTTTCTGCCATATTTTTTACAAATAATTTAATTAAAAGAACGATTTGATTTTATTAATTAATACTAAGCAATAATTTTTGTTACAACTCCAGCACCAACAGTTTTGCCTCCTTCACGAATAGCAAATCTTCCTTGCTCTTCAAGAGCAATAGGCGCAATAAGTTTTACATTCATACCTTTAATTGTATCTCCTGGCATAACCATTTCTGAACCTGCTGGAAGTGTACATTCTCCAGTTACATCAGTTGTACGTACATAGAATTGAGGTTTATATCCATTTAAAAATGGTGTATGTCTTCCTCCTTCTTCTTTTTTAAGAACATAAACTTCACATTCAAATTCTGTATGAGGAGTAATTGAACCTGGCTTTGCTAAAACTTGTCCTCTCATTAAATCTTCTTTTTTAACACCTCTTAAAAGTAGTCCAGCATTATCACCGGCCATACCTTCTGAAAGTTGTTTATTAAACATTTCAATACCTGTAACTGTTGTTTTTGCTGTATCACTAAGACCAACAATTTCAACTTCTTCGTTTAATTTGATTTGTCCTCTTTCAATTCTTCCTGTTACCACTGTTCCACGACCTTCGATTGTGAAAATATCTTCAATTGGCATTAGAAAAGGTTTGTCTAATTCACGAACTGGCTCTGGAATCCATGTATCAAGAGCATTCATAAGTTCAACAATTTTTTGTGCCCAAGGGTCATTAAGATCTTTCGCTTCTGAAGCTTTTAACCCTGAGCCTTTGATGACTGGAGTATTAGCTCCGTCATATCCATTCTTTGTTAGAAGTTCTCTAATTTCTTCTTCTACAAGCTCAAGCATATCTTGATCTTCGACCATATCACATTTATTTAAGAAAACTACAAATCTTGGAACTCCTACTTGCTTTGCTAGAAGAACATGCTCACGAGTTTGTGGCATAGGTCCATCAGTAGCTGCTACCACTAGAATAGCACCATCCATTTGAGCTGCACCAGTGATCATATTTTTAATGTAATCCGCGTGCCCTGGAGCGTCAATGTGTGCGTAATGTCTTGCATCTGACTCATATTCTGAGTGAGAAAGAGAAATTGTGATTCCACGCGCCTTTTCTTCTGGCGCTTTATCGATTTCATCTACACCTTTTATCTTAATATTTGGATTTTGAAGATGAAGCACATTAAGAATACCGGCTGTTAAAGTTGTTTTTCCATGGTCTACATGACCAATTGTTCCCACATTTACATGTGGCTTTGTTCTTGAAAATTCTGCCATAATAAATTTATATAAATTAATTAAAAGTCGTTGTTATTTCTACATCTATTCGCGAAATAATATTGGACTTATTTATTCTAATAATAATAGCCACTTGAGAAAAAACTTAACTTAATATCAAGTGAATACTCTAAATATTATCACATATTTAACAAATATGCAAATAAAACACGCAAATAAAAGTAAAGATACTACTACAAATCAAAACACCCTAAATTGATTTAGGGTGTTTTGATTTTAAATATTTAATATTAATCAACTGTTACTATATTTATAAATAAATTATTTAAATATTTTCTAGTAGATGTACCAAAATATCCAGTACCTTCTTTTAATTTTATTGGCTTTAAAATATCTTCTTTATGATTTTCTTGAAATCTTTTAAGTGCCTCTTTTGTTTTTTTTCCAAAATACCCTGTTGCTTCAATATTTTCACCAAAAGAAATTAATATTTTTTGCAATTTTAACACTTCTTCTCCTTTATCTCCTTTCTTTAATTCATCAGAAAATTGATATGTGGATACTCCGAGTACTGATCCTTGTTGCCCTGATCCTACTCCAGATAATGAAGTTACTAATTCAAAAACATCTGACACACCATCTTTTTCGTTATAATCAAGACAAGCTACTGGCTGCTCAGGAGTACAGAACATTATTACATATTTCCCAGGTTCATAATTCTCTGAAATCTTAACATCTATTTTAGTTATTTTTGGATTGAAACCATCTGTGGTCATAGAAACACTTTCATAAGACCATTTATCAATAACATATCCTTTTGGACTTTTATCTCCTATAAATTTCTTCTGTTTATCTAAATTTACAAGCCAAGCTCTTGTTTTATGACTTACAAATTCATCTTTTGGCATATCTATAGACAAAGTCAAAGGTGCATTAGTAGGTATTAATACTTTTCTATTTTCTCCTTTAGATCTGTAATTAAAATTAATAGTATATGTTGATGTGGCTATTTTAGTATTAGCAGGACAATAATCAGGATATACAACTGTACTTCCGTCAGAACAATTTAAAGTCCATTTAAGATACATATCTGATGTTAAGTAAGTGGCCCCTGATAAAGCTATTTTGTTTTTATATTCTTTATCTGAAAATGCTCCAGCAAACTCATGAGGGATTCTGTTTGCTTGTTTAAGCCAATTATCTGATATAGGATTTTGTATGTTCCACATCATAAGCGGTATCATACTTCCATTTATATTGCTGTCATTTACTGCATAAATACCATAATGACTATTCTTCTCAACATAATTACATGTATTTGGCCAGATTATTTTTTTACCATTAGGACAAACTTTAGACCATTTGACATAATTTATCAAATTATTAACTCCATCAGGTGCTACTATTTTTGTATCTGATACTAAGTTTTTGTAAGTAAAATCACTATATACACCGTCAAAATAATATCCATCTAAAGAGTACTTTGAAAAATTTAATTCTGTAGTAGTGTTATAGAATATTTCTATAGGTAAATATTTATCTTCTAATGGTATTGGATTAGCTTTCTCAATTTTAATAGGATTACGCCAATAATCTATAGAATCTCCATTATAAAGTTTTCCATAATATTTAGGGAATAAATCTTTTTGGAAATTTATAGTCCAATTATTTGTTGAGTCAGGTTTAGGACATTTTGATGAATATTCTCTATCAATTTTAGCATAATACAATATATTACCCCATATACAATATCTTGCAGTGTATTTAACCATTTCAGTCTCTAAGGCAACTCCATGATAAGTGAAAGGATATTCTCCATTTTTTACAATATTCACAATACCATCATCAAGAAGTTTTTTCTCTGTAGATTTTTCATTCATATCTGAATATATATGTGACATGCCGTTATTTTCATTTGTCGCGCCTCCTGGTAAATTATTACGCACATCATAACCTATCGGACAATCTAAATTACTTGGCCATTTGATAGTCCATATACCAGCAGTACATTTTTTAACTCCAGGCCAATTAAGTACATCTTTATAATGATTTTCGTCATTATACCAAACTGGGGGTAGCCCAGCTGAAGGGATGTTGTTTTCTTTATCTTCATTAAAAAAAGAAGTGGTCTCTGAAACATCTACAATTTTTTCAGTAGCTTTCCAGTTTGGGACTCCAGCAATATCATCTAGAATTTCGCGACATCCAGTTTCTATGCTAGTGTAATAAGGCAGAATATTATTATTATTTATTGAACATTTATATACTTTTGATTGTGTGTATGGCTCTACTTTTACAAAAGCTTTATCAATATAATTAAAAGACACTCCTTCTGCACAATCCATACCTCCTAAATCTACATAAGCTATTACTTGTGGTAGTTTATACGCATAAGTCTGTCCTTTAGCATTACCAACTGGTGCGTATTTATTAATATTTCTATATATTATACAATACTTAATCACTCCTGTAACATTACTATTTGGATATTTATAAATTCCGCCACTATTATTTGAATTATCTTTATTTGCTGTTGAAGTTGCTGTTGAAGTCGCCATATTATTTGCATTTGTTTTTAAAGTATCGCAATTAATATTAGAAGCTACTGTTATAGAAATACCGTTTATAATACATACTTTTGTAGAAACCACTTCTGTCTTATTTGCTGTACTGCTTGCAATATTTGTACTATCACAATCATTTGGATACACGACTCCATTTGTAGAACAATTCTTTACCCATTTTGCATAAAGATTTGTATTATTAACAATTGGTTGATTGCTATATGCTGTAGTATATGATTGATCAACATACCAACCAACGAATACATATGAAGAGAATTTACTTCTAGTAGGTAAGCTTGGTAGATTTAAAATTGATCCTAGTGGAACTTTTAAAGTTACATTTTCATCTAATGAATAAAAAGTAACTTGCACTTGAGATTGTGTGCCGGTTTGATTACTTGCATTATTTAAAACATCTTTATTGTTACTTAAATTATAATTTCCAGCATAATAATTATTATTATTATTATTATTATTATTTGCTGTATTACATTCATTTGACAAAGATAATCTTGTAATAGGTCCTGCTGACCCTACTGGATCTATACCTCTACTTTGCTGATATTTTATAACGGCAGCTTTTGTTAATTCGCCAAAATATCCTGTTGGTTTTACATTTAAATAACCGAGGTCATATAGATATGCTTGCAATTTTGAAACTTCTCCATTTGTAGTAGAGTCTTTACTTCCAACACTCATTGGAGATGTGTATTTATAGCAAGATTGAGCATTTACTGATATGAAAGAGAAAGAAAGAATGATTGTTAGTATGAATAATATTTTTTTCATATTTTTTGATAAATTAATAAGTTTTTATATTTTTAATAAGGTTTTTATCAAAATCATAAATCATAGACATATTTTTAAAAATTAAAATATAATCACCATTTTCAATATTTTCATAAAATTTATCTTGTGAAGAAAGTTCTTTTGCATTAGATATTCTCATAATGTTTATAATTTCTTCTTTTGGCAAAATTATATTTTTTGAAAGTTGATTTAAAATAGTTGTTTGATTTATAGATTCTGCATTTGTTTTGTTTTTTAAAAAAAAAGCATATATAGATATAAATACTATAAATATAAAAGATATTGTTAAAAGACTAAATTTAAAAAATCTATTTAAATTTATTCTTCTTTTATTTTTTATATAAAGATTTCCAGATAAAGGTAACCTGTTTTCTTCTAAAAAAATTTTTATCTTTTTATTATTCATAATAAATGTATACTTAAAACAGCATATAAACACAAAAGATCAGCAAAATGCTGACCCAATGTCTTATATACTTATATTATAAACGACATTTTATAAAGGACAATACTTTATATAAAAGTTATTGTGGATAACTTTGTCTTATACGATAAAAGACACTCTATATTATAGAGTGTCTTTTATCTAAAATAATATAAATTAATTTGAAAATATATCACTTGATACGTTTTGCATATTAGAATTATTTGAATTTTGGACCTGATTATTGCTTTGACTATTAGTATTTGAATTAAATATATTATCAATATTTATAACATTACCAGTATTGGTATTAGTTTGAATTGAATAATCATTTAAATTAAAATTACCAACTCCACAAGTTTCCTGGGCTAAGATATTTCTTGTATTTATATCAAATATTCCTGTAGTATTTAATTTTCTTGCTATTTGATACTTTATCAACGCATTTTGTGTTATTGGTCCAAAATATCCAGTTGGCGGATAATACATCATTTCATTTTGGTATAAAAATAATTGTAATTTCATAACATTTCCAAATAGCGCATAATCTCTTGAACCTAACTTAAGATCATATTTAGCATCTATACAAGGTATATCCATTTGTATTGGAGCAAAAGAATCTATAGAATAACCAGTTTGTCCAAAAGAATATCTTATTCCAACAAAATATATTAAAATAGTTAATATTGATATTAATATTTTTTTAAAAAAAATCATATTTTTATACATAGTTATAAAACAAAAAGACCAGCAAAATGCTGACCCAATGTCTTATATATTTATATTATAAACGACATTTTATAAAGGACAATATTTTATATAAAAGTTATTGTGGATAACTTTGTCTTATATAATATAAAATATATCTAAAAAGAATATATATAATTTATAAAAGACAATATGTAAGGAGCTATCATTTGAAATACATTTACCGCTAAAAATATAATGATTATCATCATAATGGGACTAGAAAACAAAGATTTTATACGAAACATATTGTTTCTTGATTTATTTTCTTCAATATAAGCTATCTTATATTCTTTTTTAGATTCAAAAAAAAACTTAATTTTAAGAATAAAACTTTTTAAATGTGAAAATAATTCAGTAAATATAGAAAAACCATCGGCTGGAGGAAATGGTAAAAGATTAAATAGTGCTAAAAATAAATTTATAGAGGTAATTAATTGAAATATATAAGTAATATTTGTATTTAAAATACCAAAATATCTGAAAATATAAAATAAAATCACCGCTAAAAATGCTATAAAAAAATTAACCATTATACCAGCAGAAGACACTTCTAATTCAGCATATTTTTTATGTTTTATATTATTTGGATTATATGGTACAGGTTTTGCCCAACCAAATGGATAATTAAAAATAAAATATGAGAATATGGGTACTATAATAGATCCAATAAAATCAATATGTGAAACTGGATTTAAAGTTAATCTTCCAGCATTTAAAGCAGTATTATCTCCATTTCTATATGCAGCATATCCATGAGCAATTTCATGAAATATAATAGAATAAAATAAAATTATTATAAAAAAAATAAATAAAATAGGGGAAAACATATAAATTAAACCCATTATATCAAATAGACCTTTAAAATAAAAGCTGAACTTAAAGAAAACTTGTGAAAAAATAGATTTTATGATAATATTAATAAATATTTTAAGAAAACAAACTTATGTCAAATATCTGCCTATCATGCTTGAAAGGAACTAAAGTTGTTGGTAAATACTCCAACTCTGTTCGTGCTACAAAGTTTAATCCAGCAGGAAAAAGAAGAAAATACCCTAATCTACAGTGGGCAAGAATACCAAATGGTCCAAGAATAAAGATTTGTACTAGTTGTATAAAAAGAGGAGTACATCTTGAGGTGAAAGCGTAAAAAATCCCAGAGCTATAAACTCTGGGATTTTATTAAGAACTTTGAAATAAAGCTAAATACTTTTCACATCTTTTAAATAAGGAATGATTCTGCTCTGATTTTTTAATAATATATTCTAAAGTCTTTTTTACTTTTTTAATATCTTTTTCCTCTATTAATAAGGAAAAGGCTCTATTTTTTATATTTTCAAAAGTATTTTTAGACCTCAAAACATTTTCTATATCAAAATATAGACATAAATTATGCGTCAAAAGAGCATCTCTGAAAGCATTTTGAGTTTCCACACTCAAATCTTCATTAAATGATATGATTCTTATATCTTCTATATCAGACACAAATGTAAGCAAGCTGGTCATTTTTATCAAATTTAAATGGTTAAAAGAACAAATTAATTCTTAAAAGATATCACATCTTATTTCTATTTCCAAATTATTTTACTTTTTCTAATTTTACTTCAAAATCTTTTCCGTTGGTTAAAAAAGAAATGTCTCCATTATCTATAGTAGATAAAATATTTTTACTATATTTATTTAATATTTCTATCGTTTCTTTTGCAGGATGTCCGTATCTATTATCTTTGCCGGCACTTACAACACTATATTCTGGCTTTATTTTCTTTAAAAATTCTTCACCACTTCCCGTATTTGAGCCGTGATGTGAAGCTTTTAATACTGTTATTTTTTTTAAAGCACTTTCAATAATGTTTTTATCTTTTTCCCTGAAACATCTTTCTATATCAAAAAATAATTTTCGCTCTACATCTTTACTGGCATCTCCCATGAAAAGAAAACTGTAATTTCCATATATTAGTAATGCTACTATAGAATTATCATTGCTATCATTTATAACTAATTCATTTTTTATTGGGTGAAGAATATAAATAGTAGGATTATTTTCAATACTTCCTTCAAAAGTTATTTTATCGCCACAATTTGCAGTAATTTTTTCTGCGCTAATTTTCTCTACTTCCTTTTCTATTTTATTTCCTACTTCTTTATATACCTCACTTTCTTTATTGT
This sequence comes from uncultured Candidatus Saccharibacteria bacterium, assembly GCA_964538815.1. Lineage (GTDB taxonomy): Bacteria > Patescibacteriota > Minisyncoccia > Phycocordibacterales > UBA5272 > UBA5272. The sequence goes on along the minus strand of CAZIHL010000002.1, from coordinate 52,172 downwards.
TGTCACCATTTTGTATAATTTTTGCAACATTATATTTTTGCAAAATATAATAAAAGCCAGTTATATGATCTGCGTCTGAATGAGTAAAAATAACTAAATCTATTTTTTTATTAAAGACAGATAAATACTTTTCAAGTTTATTAATTACAGCATCACTTGGTCCAGCATCTATTAAAATATTTTCTCGGCTTGGCATTTCTATCAAAATACTATCACCTTGTCCGATGTCTAAAAATCGGACAATTAACTTTTTCAGAGATGCAAAATTTTGATAAAAATAAATTGTAGAGAAAAATAAAATTACAGCTAATATTAAAAATAAAATCCTTCCATAATTTTTAAAAAAGAGAAATATTCTATTTTTTATTTTTAAAAGATTTTCTTTCATATCTAATTTTCTTTGGCTAAATATTTTTTAATTCTAATTCTTTTCTTTTCAAAATAAATTAAAAATAAAATTATTATATAAATCAAAATCATAGAAAGAAGTGAAATGTGAGATTCAACATTTGAAATATAAATTTTAGAAAATTGTTCTGCTACCCAAAAAATATATTTAGTAAAAATTAAAGAGATATAAGAAAAGAAAATTGCAAGAGGTGAAAATAAAAATGAAAATAAAATTATGAATACTCCGAGTAACATCACAATCGGCACAAATGGCACGACTAAAATATTTGCAAAAATTCCAAAAAGCGAAACTTTCCCAAAAGTGAACATAATGTATGGTGTCACTAAAATTTGTACAGCCAAAGTTATTCTCAAAATTTCAAAAATATTTTTTGTAAATCTATTTTTATTTTCTTTTTGGAAAAATTTATAATTTTCTAAGATTGGTGCTATATACAAAATTGCGGCTGTTGCTAAAAATGAGAGATGAAAAGAAATATCATAAAGTGCAATTTTTGGATTTATTATAATCATAATGATTGCTGCTAAAAATAAAAATTGTTTAGCAACATATTGCCGCCCAAAAGTCGTAGCGATTAGCAGCATACTACCCATGATACCAGCTCTTAGTATTGATGGTTCCGCTCCCACAAAAATTATAAAAAGAATGATAGACAAAATTGTAAGCAAAACTCTAAAATAAAGTCTTATGCGAAGACGCAAAAATATCATTCCAAAAAATATGGCCAGCACAGTGATGTTGAACCCAGACAAAACTATAATATGAGAAAGTCCGCTACCGCGAAAATTATCAATATCGATTTTAGAAAAAAGTGATGCGTCCCCGAGAGTTGTACCCGCAGAAAGTGCAGCCACACTTCGAGGTGCAAATTCATCCAAAGCTATTACAAATTTATTTTTAAGATTTTTAAATTTTGAAAAAATATTTTTTTCATTTCCCATGACTTCAATTTTAGGGAAAACCACTTCAGCATTTACTCCTTGTAAGTTATCGTATTGATTAAGGTCAAAAGATTTATTTAGCTCATTCTCAACTTCTGGCAAAAGGACATTTCCTTCAGATATCTTTCCTGTAAAGGACAAAGTATCCCCAACTTTGTATTTTAGAAATTTTTGAGTAATGATTTTTATATTAAAAGTGTTATTTTGATCTTCTGTATAAAGTTTCACAAATAACTGCTGTGAATTTTCAGTATTTTTAATTTTATAAATTATTCCGCTATATGATGTGTTTTGTGAAATAAAATTATTAAAATCATTTTTTTGTGAAATATTTTTTGAAACATTATTTTGTCCAAATAAGATTCCAGTAGACAAAAAAATAAATAAGATAAAAAGAAAAATCGGTGTTTCACTTTTAGTGCCGCCGATTTTTCTTCTAGAAAATTTATAAATAAAAAAGTTTATAAGACTCAAAACAGATGAAACAACAAATAACTGTGAAGAGAAATCTGATCCGAGGGCGAAACAAATACCTAAAAATAATCCTACATAAGTAACTATAAGATAAAAATGTTTCATAAGAATATTTTATCATGCTAGATTTCGTATAGAAATATATTTATAATTATTATAAATAATAAAAAAAATGAAAAATTTTAAAAAGTATATAAAAATAGTTACCGTTTTAGGTAACTATAAAATTAATTTTAAGTGTCAATTTTTTAAAATATCTTTCTCTTATAAAATCTTGAACTAATTTTTCAAGATCATTATAATTTTTAGAATTATTTATTAATTCTTCTATTTTTTTTCCTTTTAAATATTTTTCTAAGAATCTTTTATCTGAACTCATTACTGACAAAAGATCGTCCCAATCTTCTTTTTGAAAATATAGAAAGGTATTTTTTAAAGAAATTTCTCCTTCATATAGTGTCATTCTTATTTTTTTATACACTTCCATTTATTACAATTTATAAAAATATACCACTTTTAATAAAATATTTCAATACTATATTATATTTATATGTTGTCTATTGCTTTTGTAGCTAAAGAATCCGCTATTTCATTTCCTGTTATACCAAAATGTCCTTTAACATATTCCCATTTGATTTCTTCAAAATTGTCCTTTACAAGTTTGTCGTTTATAAGATTTTTAATGGACAAAAGCTCTTGCCAAAGATCTTTATTAAGGACAGGCTTTTTATTTGCACTTTTCCAATTATTTTTCTCCCAATTTATAATCCATTCCTCAATACCAGTTTTCACATATTTAGAGTCAGTTTTAATAGTTACAAAAAATTCCTTACCGAGATGTTTTTTGTCTACAAAATATTTATTTAAAATTACAGAATTCAAAAATCGTAGTGCTTGTATAGCTGCAGTTAATTCCATTCTATTATTTGTTGTAGAAAATTTTCCACCAGAAAGTTTAAATTCTTTTTTTTGCCCGTTACTACTTTCGATTTCTGTATATACTCCCCAACCACCTCTTCCAGGATTTCCACGGCTTGCTCCATCAGTATAAAAAGTTATTTTCATAAAAATATTTTAACATTTATTTTACCAATCTGACCATCACATCCCCCCTAAAATTATCCCACTCCACATTTACCAAAAATTCTTTTTTAGAAATTATCTCTTCCTCTCTTTCTTTGTTTGCAAAAAATTCTACACATCTAACCTTCCCAATTAAAATTTCTAAATGTTCTCCACTTTTTCCAAATCTCTTACTCAAAACTTTTTCATCATCATTCAAAATTATTCTAAAAACTGGTTTTTCATTTTCCACTCCAAAAGGTGCAAAGATTTTTACCTCGTCAAAAAGTTTACGACTTATATCACTAGCTTTTAAATTTATAAAATTTTCTTCTAAAATATTTTCGTCTTGCATGTTTAAATTTTCCAAAATATTTTTCTCTCCATACTCTCTTAAAAAATTTATAAAACTCTCTAAATTATTTTTATGAATCGCAAATCCTCCCGCCATCTCATGTCCACCAAAATTGGATAAAATATTTTTTGCTTCTGTCATTATATGCACAACATTGTATCCATCACTTCCCGCTCTCACTGACCCCTTTAAAATATTTTTATCTTCACCTATTCCCCAGACAAAAGTTGTTTTACCAGTTCTCTCTACAATCTTACTTGCGACGAGTCCTATTATTCCTGGAGTCCATTCTTCGCTTCCAACGAGTACAATTTTTTCACTTTTAAATTTTTCATAATCTAAACTATCATTCGCACTTTTTGTATCTTCTTTACGAGCAGTGTTATATCTCTCAAGCTCCATAGCAAATTTTACAGAGTCTTCATTTTGAAGAAGTGCGTAAAATGCATGTATTGGCTCTGCTATACGACTTGCTGAATTTATGCGAGGCGCTAAATAAAATGCAATATCATCTTCGGTTATATTTTTCTGATTCACTTTACTAGAAAATAAAATTTTCTGTAGCCCTGGTCTTTTACTTTTTTTGAGTACTTCAAGTCCATATTTTGCAAAAAGTCTATTTTCACCTTTTAATGGCACAAGGTCTGCAATAGTCGCAATCCCAACCATATCAAGTAACCATTTCTCCCATCCTTTTACTACATTAAATTCATTTCTGTATTTATTTAAAAACGCATTCACTAATTTCCACGCAGTCGAAGCCCCACACAGAAACTTTTCTTCATATTCGCATTCATCTTGCTTAGTATTAATTACAGCAAAAGCTTGAGGTATTATCTGTTTTCCTTTTTCGTCTATTATAGGTAAGTGATGATCTGTTAATATAATGTCTATTCCATTTTCTCTAGCGAGATTTATTTCTTCTATATTTGTAATACCTAGGTCAACAGTTATCATAAGAGATACTTTCTCATCAATAAACCTTTGAATCGCATTCTTGTTTAGGCCATATCCTTCATTGTGACGATGTGGTATATATATCGAGAAATTTTTATATCCCACTTTCTCAAGAAAGTCATTTAAAACTACTGCTCCGGGTATCCCATCACAATCATAATCAGCATAAATAACTATTTTTTCATTATTAGTTATCGCCTTTTTAATTCTCTCTACTCCCTTATCAATATCTTTTATTTTACTAGCATCAAAAACATCTCTCTCCCAATTTGGATTTAAAAATTTTTCTATTTTGTCATTATCATTTAAATCAAATCCTTTTTTTTCTAAAATAAGTCTTTGTAAGTCTGTAAGAAGCATAATCGTAATAATGATTATACCAGTATTAACATTAATTTAACAAAGCTTGCAAATATGTTTAATGTGTGCTAAATTATATTAGAATTTAATGGGTTAGTAAGGGTCGCCAGCAGCAATGCGGTGGCCTTTTTTATTTTTAAAATTTATAAAATGAAAAACAAAATGCCCCGCGCCTTCGGCGCGGGGCATTTTGTTTTTAAACTTTAAACTTCTTTTTTATCTCTTCCAATTTCTCCTCATTTTTCTCTTCCATTTTTTCTTTTCCTTTTTCTGCGAGCTCTATCAATTCTTTTTCTTCTAAATTATTTAATTCTTTTGCTCTCTTTACTAGATAATCCTCATTATTTTTTCCTGTATCATCTATTACTTCTTCAAAAAGAGCATTCAAAATTAATCCCACTTTTTTACTAGGTTTTATGCTTAACTCTTTCATTATCACTTCTCCATTTATTTTTAAAGTTTTAAGTGAGACTGGATCACGTAGCGCCTCATCAATCATACTTTCAAATTTTCGCAAGCGATACGGTTCTTCTTTTTTTGTCCCAGATCCTATCCTGTCACAAATTCTTACATTCACCAAATCCCAAATATTTTCTTTGCCGACTCGCACAATTAGTCTTCGCACAGATGCTAATGTAATTTCTTCAGTATCCGAGAAAAACATATGCCATCTTACAAGTCTTTCAACTTTTTCAATTATTTCTTTTTTAAATTTTAAGTTTTCTAAAATATTCTTCACCATCCTCTCGCCTACTACTTCATGATTATAAAAGGTATAGTCATTTTTCTTATTATCAAATCTTCTTGTTTTTGGCTTTCCAATATCGTGAAATAATGCAGCGAGTCTTGTCTCAAGATCATAATTTTTCTCCACTGCATGATTAAGTGATCGCAATAGATGCTCAAACACATCATAAGCGTGATGCCCATTTTGACTAACACCAACAGACACCTCTAGCTCAGGAGAAATATATTTTAAAATATTTAATTTGTGTAAAATAATAATCGCCTGCATTGCATTCGGACTCATTATTATTTTTATAAACTCATCTCTTATTCTTTCTTTTGAAATCTTACTAAGATTTTCACCAAGCTTAAATATTGCATTAAAAGTTTCTCCTCCAATTACAAAATCAAGCTGTGCTGAAAATCTAACGGCACGCAACATTCGAAGCGCGTCTTCATTAAATCTTTCTTCAGGATTACCAACGCAATTTATAATTTTATTTTGAATATCTTTTTCTCCATCAAAAATATCTACTACAATATTTTTAATAGGGTCAAAAGCTATTGCGTTCATTCTAAAATCTCTTCTTTCAAGATCTTCCTCAATACTTTTTCCCCATTCTATTTTACTTGGTCTGCGAAAGTCTTCGTACTCACCTTCTTTTCTATATGTAGTAACTTCTATAATTTCTACTTCATCACTTTCTTCATCTCTAATTTTTATTCCTACAGTTCCAAAACTATTGGAATATACAGTATCTTCTCCTTTTTCTCCACCAAAAATTTTAATAATTTCTTCGGGGGTTGCATTCGTTGTAATATCATAGTCTTTTGGCTCTCTTCCTAAAATCAAATCGCGTACACATCCACCCACAAGATAACTATCAAAATTATTTTTTGACAATTCACTACACACCCAGATTATATCTTTTAGGATCTTTGTTTTGTTTATTCTATTTTCTATTTTTGTAGTCATTATTTTTTAGATTTCAATTATTGAAATAATATAATTAGATCTTTTGTGCCTCCGCCAGGACTCGAACCCAGAATAACGGTTCCGAAGACCGCTGTGATATCCATTTCACCACGAAGGCTTACAATACTATAATAACATTTTTATAAAACTAGAATTAAGAACTTTAAAATTTCTCTTATCATCTTGTGCGGCGTAAGGGAATCGAACCCTTGTCCCCTGCTTGGAAGGCAGGTATTCTACCACTAAACCAACACCGCGAACAAAAGCATTCTATCACATTTTTAAAAATTTTCAAAAAAGAAAAACTACTCGTCTTACGAGTAGTTTTTCTTATCTCTTCATCATAAGCGGAATTCTGTTTATATGATCATTTATCTGGGATAAAAGTTTCCTTTCACCTCAAGCGGCACTCTTTGAAATGAATCAAAGCACGACCTTGCACATAGGTAAGTATTTAGCCGTTTCAACCGGACTAAACCGGCTCGTCTCTGTTCGCAACTCGCGCCTCACGGCGGATGGGTGTTACCCACTACCATTTTAACTATAAAGAAGTATGTGTTCCGACTTTCCTCAATTCCTAAAATAAGTTAGAAATCGCGATCATTTGAGGAAGAGGTTTATATTTTACCAAACTTAAAATCATTTCACAAGAAACGACTTTTATATTTTACATGAAAAATAATAAGGATTAATTTTCCTAAAAAAGATTTTTATGATATATTTATTTGTATAAATGCGGTGTTGGTTTAGTGGTAGAACACGTCCTTGCCAAGGATGAGACAGGAGTTCGATTCTCCTACGCCGCACAAAAATAATGAGAAAAAGCTGAAAGATTTTTGGAATATATTTTTGGCAAGTAGAAGAATCGAACTGAGCTGTCTGCGAAGCCAAAAATTTGTAAAAATTTTTGAGACAGCGAAGCCGGGGTCGCGAAACAAGGAGCAAAGCGACTATGTTTGGTGACCGATTCTCCTACGCCGCACAAAATAATAATTTACCAGTCTATTTCCCCTTTCCTATGTTCTTTTAAATATTTATTCGCTTTAGAAAAATGTTTAGAGCCAAAAAAGCCATTATTTGCAGAGAATGGTGATGGGTGGACTGATTCGAGTATTAAATGTCTTTTATCGTCTATTAATGTCCTTTTGGAACGAGCATAATTACCCCAAAGCATAAAGACCATATTTTGTCCTTTATCAGAAAGAGTTTTAATAATATAATCTGTAAATTTCTCCCAACCTTTATTTCTATGACTTGCTGGAGTATGAGCTATGACAGTCAAAATAGTATTTAAAAGAAAGACTCCTTGCTTTGCCCAACTTTCTAGACTCCCCTTTGTGAAATCTTTTTTTATACCTAAATCCTCTTCTATTTCTTTATAAATATTTTTTAAAGATGGAGGTAAAGGAGTGTTATCAGGGACAGAAAAAGAAAGTCCGTGAGCTTGTCCTTTATCATGATATGGATCTTGTCCTAATATCACAACCTTTACACGTGAAAATGGTGTTAAATCAAAAGCTTTAAAAATATCTTCTGATGATGGAAATATTGTTTTATTTTTATCTAAATATTCTTTCTTTATAAACTCTGAGAGACTTTTCCAGTCTTCTGTAGCAAAAAACTCTTGTAAAACAAGCTTCCATTCTTCATTTATATTTATTTCTTTCTCCCCTTTGGTCATAAAAGTATTTTATCATATTAGATTTATAATACCGTCAAAGACATATATTTTATATATTATCAAAAAGACATTAAATACTGTCTTTTTTGTGAGATATTTTGTCCTTTTGTCAAAAATGGTGGATAAATCAGTGCATATGTGTATAAACGACATTTAAAAAGACAAGCATAAAAAGACATATAATACTTGTCCTTTAAAAAGTCCTTTATTTTCAAGCTTTTTTGTCTTTTATATCTATTTGTCTCGAATTATACCAGTAATCTATATAATTGTTTCACGTGAAACTAATTTAATCTCTTATGTTTTATTAAAATATAAATCAAAAAACCCAAAAGAAATACATTAAGGTTTTCATGTGAAATACTTATTTTTTATATGCTTTCTCCAAGCATACTTGAGTTTGTTTCGTGTGAAATGAGTATTTCATAATATTCTAAAGTTTCATATGAAATATATGATAATAAACCTAGTTGAAAAATGTAATGAAGTGTTAATAAAATATTTGTATTTCATTATTTTATATGAAATGATTCTTAACATAAAATGTGATATTTTTTACTTAACAAAAAATGAAATATAGTGTATTTATATTGTTTCTTGTGAAATAAGACAATTAATTCTAAAATAGTGCTAAAATATAAAGTATAATGGCAGAACATAATGAAATAGGAAAATTGGGTGAAAATATTGCTGTGAAATATCTTATTTCTAAAGATTTTGATATTATTGAAAGAAATTTTCACATGAAAGGAGGGGAAATAGATATTATTGCGACCCAAAAGATAAAAGACATAAAAAAATTTCATGTGAAACTAAGAAATCTAGCTTTTATTGAAGTAAAAACTAAAAAAATTAAAAACTTTGAAGAAATAAAAGACAACCCTTTCTCTCCTGAAAACAATTTAACCACCTCTAAACGACAAAGACTTTTAAAGGCCATAAAACATTATCTGTCTTATAGAAAAATAAAAGAAAGTGATATAGATATAAAAGTTATCGCCGTAATAGTTTTTATAGAAACAAATTCACAGCAAGCGAAGATAAAAATGTATAAAGACTTTATTTTGTAATATAATTATTATAAATAATTATGTCTTTCGTTAAATTTTGTATAAAACATTTTAAAACTATTTCTTTTTTTACTGGTTTTATTACAGATATATTAATTTTACCAAAAACCACATCTCCGTATTATATATGGGTAGGACCAATTAATATTACTGTTATTTTAATTTTCATTTTTGCAAGACAGGCAGTACAGGGGAATCTGATAAAACGTACAAAGAAAATAAAGAAAGAATTAAAAGTTTCACAAGAAACAGAGGAAAAGAAAACTTTTGATGATTTAAAAACAAAAGGTTATAAAAGGATAGAAAAAGCTACTCGCTGGGCAACATTCTGGGTTTCATTTTTCTTGGGAACGCTTTTATCCAATACTTTAGTCTATTATTTTAGAAGCTCTGATGTTATTCAAATGTGGCCAATATTTTTAATTATTCTTATTGCTATCATTCTGAATGAATTTATGTATGGAAGAGTTCCTGATTTGATTCTATTTTATATAGGATTAACTTTTTACATAATCTTTAATGTGCCTATTGTAGTAAATAAAGTTAATACTTATACTTTTTTTGTTTCTATTTTAATTGCTGTTATTTTAACTTCTATACTCACAGTTTTATTGCAAAGAATATATTTATCTAGTAGAGATTTTATATTTCTTATAATATTTTCTATATTCTTTCCGTTTTTAATGCTTAGACTTTATTTTATAAACTATATCCCAGCAGTGCCTCTAGCATTAGGGGATTCTGGATTTTATACAAAAGTTGAAAAGATAGATGTTGGTGGTGGATATACTTATAATAGGGAAGATAGAGGGCTGGTACAAGATAAAAAATTTTTTATCTTAAATAAAGATCATTATGATTTACTAACACTTAAAGAAATAAATGGAGGGGAGATGTATTTTTACTCAAGTATAATTTCACCAGCAAATGTATCGGCAGATATTACCCATGTCTGGGAAAAGTATGATGCTGAGAGAAAAATTTGGATAAAAGAAGCTGAAATAGGTTATCCTATTTCTGGGGGTAGAGAAGAGGGCTATAGAGGATACACACAAATTAGTAATATTTCGAAAGGGGAGTGGAGAGTCAGAGTGCTTGCAGATGGAAGACTTGTAGGATTGCAGAATATAATGGTTTATTAAAATAAATACAGGGCGGTGCCTTCGGCGCCGCCCTGTATTTATTTTTTAATTTATGATAAAATATCTTTGCTAAAAAGAAATAATAGAGTGCAGTGTAGCAGCTTAACATCTAACTGATTTGCAATATGAGTTAGACAACGAGTCGCTGGACTATACTCAAAAGTTAAAAATAAAATTGAATAACGGAGTGTGGTGTAACGGCTAACATTCTGGTTTTGGGTACCAGCGACTCCGGGTTCGAATCCCGGCACTCCGACAAAAGTTTATATAATTTAAAGAGCAGCACCTTCGGTGCTGCTCTTTAAATTATATTTCAACATTAATTTTAACCAAAAACTTGCATAATATAAAAATATTATGCTATAAAATAAATAGATATTCTTCTTTTTAATTAAAAAAAATAAAAAATGAAAATAAAAATTATTTTATGGATATTGGCAGGAATAATGCTTAGTCCTTTATTATTTTTACTGACTATTATAATAAGTTCTATACCTATAGACCTTATTATAAAAAACAATGAAGAAGTAGGAATAAAAATATAGAAAAAACTAAAATTCTTCTTAATAAGAAGAATTTTTTTACCAACCAAACCAAGATTTTATTTTTTGAAACCAAGAGCTAGCTTCTGTTTTTACTGCGGCTTTATCGTTTACAATATTTACAATAGGAGTTATCACCACATTTTTAGTATCTTCTATAACATATTTCTTAATTGTGTTAGTTACACTAGTAGCAGACTCTTTTAGAGCTTTTGAATCTACCATTGCTTTAGAATTTACTGAGGCTTTTAAAGTGGCTTGGGCAGTTACTGGTTTTACTTCTCCAGACTTTTCTTCTGGTACCCCCGGCTTTAATTCTGAATTATTGACTATAGTATTGAAAGATTTCTTATATTCATCTTTAAGATTATTAAACTTTTCAACAAAATCTTTTCTTAAATCTGACAGTTCTGCATTTACTTGTGTATCATTAGTAACTCCATAAAATAAAAGAAAATCATCCTTCTCAACTGGAAGAGAAATTTCAACTTTTGAATTTGTTTTAACATCTGTAGATGTTTGAGCTGTAGCAAAAGAAAAAGTACCCACAACTATTGCTACAGATAATATTGTAAATACCCTTATATTAATATTTTTCATTATTAATAATATATCAGAAAATAAAGTGTGTGAAAAGGACAATGTTAAATAGACTTAACTAAAATTGCCCACACCAGAGGCGTAGGACAATTTATATTTATTTATCTTTAATCTACCTAGCAAATTCTATGACTCTACTTTCACGTATGACATTGATTTTAATTTCTCCTGGATATTTTATTTCTGTTTCTATACGAAGAGCTATATTTCTAGCAAGTGCTAACGCATCCAAATCATTTATTTGAGTTGGTTCTACAAATACTCGAACTTCTCTTCCTGCCTGAAGAGCATATACCTTTTCAATACCCATAAAACTCATAGCTATTTTTTCAAGATCATTTAACCTTTTAATATAATTTTCAACAGAATCTCTTCTGGCGCCTGGCCTTCCTCCAGAAATAGCATCGGCGACTTGAACAATAATAGATTCAATAGTTTCATATGGATATTCTTCATGATGTGCTTGCATTGCTAGTATTACTTTTTCATCTACTCCGTATTTCATTAAAATTCTTCTACCAATCTCTACATGTGTCCCTTCAATTTCATGATCGACAGCTTTTCCAATATCATGTAATAAAGCTCCAGCTTTAGCGACTTGTACATTAGCTCCTAATTCTACCGCAAGCATCCCTGCAATATGAGTCATTTCAATTGAATGATCTAAAACATTTTGCCCATAACTTGTTCTAAAATACAGTCTTCCAATAATTGGAATAATTTCATCTGGGATATTTAATAACCCACACTCAAGAACTGCCTCTTCACCTTTCTTTCTTATAAAAGTACCGATCTCCTTTTTAGCTTTTTCTAAAAATTCTTCTATTTTTACAGGTTGGATTCTACCATCTTTTATGAGCATTTCTAGTGCATTTACTGCTATAGCACGACGCACTGGATCAAAACATGACACTACAACAGCATTTGGTATTTCATCTATCAACACTTCTACACCACTTGCTCTTTCAAAAGTTTTTATGTTTCTTCCTTCTTTACCAATTATTTTTCCTTTTATTTCATCGTCAGAAAGTTCTACCACACTAGACATAAATTCTGTAATATTTGAATTTGCCATTCTGTGTATAATAGTTGCTAAAATCTCTTTCGCTTTTTCTTCAAGTTTTTGTTCACCATCACGAGAAAGTTTTAAAAGGCGAGAACGAAAATCTTCTTCATATTCTCTTTCAATATTTTGTATTAAAATATTTCTTGCCTCTTCTTTAGAATATCCGGCTATTTTTTCAAGCTGCGAATCAATACTCTTTTCTTTTTTAATTAAATTTTCTTTAATTTGTTTTAATTCTTCTCCTGCATTTAAAAGTTTCTCTTTTTCAAACTTTACAGCTTCTTCACGAGATTCTAATTCATCTTCTTTTTTATCAAGTCTTGTTTCTGTTTTGTCTAATCTTTGTTTTATATCTTCTGAAAATTTTAAAGCTTCTTCTTCTATTTTTTTAGCATTTTTTTTAGCTTCTAGTACTTTCTCTTCTAGTTCATTTTCAATTGAGTTTTTGCGAAGAAGAGCAATATAATGCCTTCCTGTGTAGCCAAGAGCTATCCCAGCGATAGCAGCTATTATTGTATAAATTAAAACTATATTCATAAATTTAGATTTGTGCTCGGGCTGCACCTTCGGTGCAGCCCGAGCACTTAAATAAACAATTACTTATTTATTTTTTCTTAGGTTTTAAAACTTCATCGATAATACCGTATTTTTTTGCTTCATTTGCATCCATCCAGAAATCTCTGTCACCATCTTTTTGAACCTGCTCAAAAGATTTACCTGTAGATTCTGAAAGCATTTTATAAAGCTTTTCTTTTAATTTTAAAATATGTTTTGCTGTGATTTCAATATCAGAAGCCTGTCCTTCAATTCCTGATAAAGGCTGATGAATCATAACTTCAGAATTTGGAAGAGCAAATCTTTTGCCTTTTGTTCCTTGTGAAAGTATCATTGCACCCATTGAAGCCGCCATACCTGTACAAATTGTAGAAACATCGCATTTAAGATGATTTATAGCGTCAATAATAGCAAGCCCTGATTGAATTTCTCCGCCTGGAGAATTTATATACATAGTAATATCTTTTTTTGGATCTTCTGCTTCTAAAAATAGTAATTGTGCAATTACTATAGAGGCTGTTTGATGATTTACTTGATCATGAAGAAATATAATTCTTTCTTTTAATAGACGAGAATAAATATCATAAGCTCTTTCACCATTTTGGGTTTTTTCTAATACAGTCGGTATTAACATATTGTTTTAAGTTTCAAAAATAAAATTTAATAAAGGATTTTTATCATATCAACCATTTACAGTAATTCGATCTTTCAGTATTTTGATACTATATCACAAAGGGGAGAAATAATAAATATAATAATTAAAAGAGAATTTTGTGTTTTATATGAAAATTTCACATGAAAAATAAAATGCCCCACGCCTTCGGCGTGGGGCATTTTATTTAAAAACCAAAGTAAGATTACTTTACAGACTCTTTAAGGGCTTTAGCAACTGAAAACTTCACAGCTTTTGATGCTGGAACTTTAACAGTCTCACCAGTCTTTGGATTTCTCGCTTCGCGAGCCTTTCTCATTTTTACAGAAAACTTACCAAATCCAGCCACTGATACTTCTTCTCCTTTTTTAAGAGCGTGTGCTATAGAATCAAATAAAGCTTCTACCACTCTTTCAGCTTCTGCTTTTGAGGTGTTTAATACTTTATTTATTTCTTCTGCGAGTGCTACTTTATTCATATTTTTATTTAATTTAAAATTGTTTTTAAAATTTAAAATATTTTCCTAGGAATATTTTAAAATTATTATTAATATGTGCACATTCTTTTAATTCATTTTTTGATTTTAAAAACGAATTCTAAGAATACCCTTATATTATAAGACTATTTTAATAAAAAACACAACTTGACAAAAATCTCATCTTTTTGTATTCTTTTATAAGCAAATTTAATTCTTTAACCAACAAAAAAAATAAAAAAATGGAAAAAGATACTTATTTGAGTTTAATAAAAAACTCTAAAGACGAAATTTTAACGAGTAGGCTCTCCGAGACTTCTTATATTAAGAAATCAGAGATACTAAAAAGTCTAAAAAAAAGAAGAGAAACAATATTTATTTCTTTTAAATTTTATTTAATATTATTGATCATCTCTTCTTTTGCTTCTTATTTTTCATATTATGAATTAATTGAAACAAAAAGAGAGATTTTTTATATTTCTTTTAGTTTTTTTACATTTTTCTGTCTTCCTTATTTAATATATTCATTAATTAATGAATATATTAAAATTAAAAAAGCTTATAAAAAAATAGGTGTAGAGCACAAAAACATGAAAATTTATCTTGAAATGAGTATAAAATCTCAAGAAGAAGAATTTTATGAAGCGTTAGACCAAGAAAAATGCTCTGAGCTTGCTAAAATCATTTATGAACATTTAGCTTTGAATATGAATTTAGATGCAAGTATGTCAGAAAAAGTTGCAGAAAGTGTTAGGAAGAATCTTGAAAGATTTATTTTCAGAGATCCTGATCCAAAAAAAGTCTCAAAATATGCTTCCACACATTAAAAAATAACCACCAAAAACAAAAACGCTTGTTTTACAAGCGTTTTTTATATTTCTTTATTAAATTTTAGAAATAAAAAACTCCCCATAATATTATCAGCGGGAGCAAAGGCTCTACCTGACCTGAACATGAGATTGGGGAATTTTAGAGGGGTTGTCTCATGTCCAGCGAGCTACATTCCCTCATATGCAGATCACTGGACACGAAAAATAATTTTGACTGTTTTAAAGGTGTCGTCCTTATAGTTTATCTCTCTGGTATTTGAGATAAATTTTTATTAACTTTCACAAGTTAATAATATGCCTTTTAAATCTTTAATAATATTTTTAAAAGACGAGTCTGTCCTTTTAAATTTTATAAAGGACAAATATATAAGTTTTTGGGCTATTATTTATTATTTGCAACTAATGCGTTGCTATTGTAATGAACTATTTAGTGAGACCAGCTTGCGAGGATATTATTTATATTTTTCCCGTAAGCCGGGTAGTGCTTTTATCCTAAGCTGCTCACCCTGTACTTATTATAAAGGACATAAAAATATTTGCAATATGTTTTTAATAAATGATTGTGGATAACTGTCCTTTATAAATTATTTTTATAATTTGTCCTTTATGTCTCTTTTATTTTATGTCCTTTATAAATTTTTTATCATAAAATGACATTGAAAAATATTGTCTTTTTAAATATTTGCAATGTCGTATTGTTTCTTGTAAATTATTTTTAATTCATACTTTTATGAAGATACACAGATTCTTTTTAAACAATCCTCTTGGTGAAGAAGTTTTAATAAAAGAAAAACAATTATTACATCAATGGAATAATGTACTCAAATTTAAAATAGATGAAAATCTAATTCTCTTTAACGGTAAAGAGAAATTTGACTATGTATATACCATTAAAGATATTAAAAAAAGAGAAGTAAAACTTTCTTTAAAAGAAAAGGCTATAAACCTTTTACAAAAAGAAGAAAAGATGACAATAAACTTATGTGTATCTTTGCTTAAAAAAGATAATCTAGATCTTGTTCTAGAAAAATGTACTGAGATAGGAGTGTCAGAATTTACACCTATAATATCTGACAGAGTGGAAAAGAAGAATATTGCTAGCTTTAATAAAGAAAGGGCTGAGAGGCTAATAATGGAGGCTACGGAGCAGTCTGGATGGGGAAGTGTTCCAGTATTAAATAAAGAAAAAAAATTAAAGGAATTTTTACTAGATATTGAAAAGAAAGGGGAAATTAAAAAAGTTATAGTTTTAGATATTATTGAAAAAGAAAATAGAGAAATAAATAACAATACTAATAAATTATATATTTTTATTGGGCCAGAAGGTGGATGGACACAAGAAGAAAGAGAATTATTTAAAAAATATAATTTAAAAATAGCATCTTTTGGGAAAAATATACTTAGGGCGGAAACATCAGCTATAGTATCTGCATTTAAATTTATTGAAAAATAATTTTTTAAATATTTTAAAAAACTTTATGCTATAATTTTTATATATAAAATAAATATATGAAAGAACATTTTCTTTATGGAATACATAAATTACCAAAGTCAGCTGAAAAAATAGTTAAAAAAACTATAGAAAAAAAACAAGATGATAAATTTGATTTACTTTTTGAAAAAGCTAAACTGGAAAAAAATGAAATAAAAAAGATAGCATTACTTTCTAAAGCTTATCAAAATACTAATGATTTAAATAAAAAAATACTAATTTATAAACAAGGAAAAGGTGAATTATCAAAAGATATGTTTTTTACAAATATAAAAAATGATTTATTAAAAACAAAATCTATAGAAACTTTAAATTATATATTTTGGAAAGGTGGAAAAA
This sequence comes from uncultured Candidatus Saccharibacteria bacterium, assembly GCA_964538815.1. Classification (GTDB taxonomy): domain Bacteria; phylum Patescibacteriota; class Minisyncoccia; order Phycocordibacterales; family UBA5272; genus UBA5272. The sequence continues at coordinate 35,465 of CAZIHL010000002.1, read as the reverse complement.
TGTTAAGTAATGAGGCAGCTCAAAAACTTGAAAAATTGGGACACTCTGATAATTGTAAATGTGAAATTTGTAACAAATATCATAAAAAAGAAATAACTGCTATAAAAACTGCATTAACAAATGCTGGTACAGCAAAAAAACCTGTAAGTAAAAAAAGAGTGGTACAATTTAGAAAAACAAAAGTAATTATATAAAATAAATATAAGCGGTGCCTTCGGCACCGCTTATATTTATTTTATTATTTATCTTCTCCATCTAAAATTCTCATTACCTTTTCATTTGTAAGAACTTGTTCCACATAATTATTTACATGATTTTCATTTGCTTCTGGCATCTGAGAAAGAATTTTTATAGCTTCAACATCGATTTCTTCTTTTGTAGGTTTAACTTTTTCTTCTTTTGCAATCTCATTTACAATCAATTGTGAAGAAACTCTTTTGTTTGCTACATCTTTCCATTCTTCTTTTAATTCTTCTTCCGTCTTTTTAAGATGTTCTAGATATTCTTCCCATTTAGAACCAAATCTTTCTACATCTGCTTTCATCTGAGCTTTCATTCTTTCAAGTTCATCTTTAATCAAAGCTTCTGGAATGGTTATTTTAGTTTCAGATACAAGCTTTTCTAAAATAGATGTTCTTTTTTTCTCTATTAATTTTGCTTTTTTCTCAAGGATTAGATTTTCTTTTACTTTATTTTTTAAATCATCGAGGGTTTTAAAATGTTCTCCAAAACTTTGTGCAAAAGCATCATCAATAGGTGGTAAATCTTCTTTAGTTTCTATCTTCACTTTTGCAGTATCTTCATCATCACTTTCAGCGTGAACTGTACCGTCTTCGTGTACGTGAGCTCCAGCATTCCTTCCTTTTTGGAGACTTACCAAAACATCCATTACTTCTTGGTCGCTTACATTTAAAAGATCTTCTTTATTAGCCTTGTCATTATCTTTTCTTAATTCTTCTACAGCTTCTTTTTCTACATTATCAACTACTTCTTTAGAAATTTTCTTATAATTTGCAAGTTTAATTTCTGGCATTACAGGAAAAATAGCATTATATTCAAACTCTGAACCTTGTCCTATTTTTGTAATATTGATTTTTGGTTCTCCTATTGGTACTATTTTTTCATTTTCTTTTCTATTCTCATTTTCTTTAATAATAGAGGTGTAATAAGTTTCATTAATTGCTAAATGTGCCATCTCTTCTAAAATAATCATTTCGCCATATTTTTGTACTATCAAATTTTCTGGAGCATTACCCTTTCTAAACCCATCAATTTGGACAAATTCTTGAACTTTTTTAAGTCCATTTGTTCTATATTTTTCAAATTCATTCTTATCTAATGAAACACTTGCTTTCATTTCACCGTTATCTATTTTTTCAAATTCTGCTTTCATATTTTCTGTTTTTAATAATTATTTTTTTTAAATAATTCTATTGATTCTTTTATAATTTTAAAAGTTTCTTCTTTATTGTGAATATTTGGAATCTGAACTGTTTTATGTTCAAGCATTTTATATGTCTCAAAAAAATGATTAATTTCATCTATGGTGTGTTGATTAATGTCTTCTAAATCTTGCATTTCATCAAAACGAGGATCAAATGCTGGCACAGCAATAACTTTAGCATCAGACTCACCGTTATCAACCATATCTATATAAGCAATAGGTCTTGCTTCTACAAGTACACCTGAATGAATTGGATATGATGTTAATAATACAACATCGAGAGGGTCTCCATCTTTCCAAAGAGTATTTGGTACAAATCCATAATCAAATGGATAAGTTTGAGTTGTATACATTACTCGATCTAATTTTATAAGACCTGTTTCTTTATCAAGCTCATATTTATTTTTAGATCCTTTTTCTATTTCTATAAATACATTTATAGTATTACTAGAATTAAGAGGTGTTATTTTATTTAAAATGATATTTGTCATATTAATCTTCTATTATTTTTTGTCCTTCTGCTAAATGATTTACATCTTCTTCTGACTTATTTTCATTTTCTTCTAATTCTTCTTTTATTTCTTCTTCTATAGTATCTATTTCAGTTAGAGGATCCTCTTCTAGAGAATCTCTGTCTATCACCCCTTCATTATTTGCTTCTAATATTAAACCTCCTTCACTTTCAATATCTATTTTCCACCCTGTAAGCTTTGCTGCGAGACGCGCATTTTGTCCACCACGACCAATAGCGAGAGATTGTTCTTCTGATGAAACCTTAACTTTAGCTTTCTTTTCTTCTTCGTCAATTTCTATTTCAATAACTTTTGCAGGAGATAGAGATGACGCAATATTTCTTCTAATATCATCACTCCATTCAATAATATCTATCTTTTCACCGCCAAGCTCATTAGTGATAGTATTTACTCGAACTCCACGCTGTCCAACACATGCCCCTATTGGATCAACTCTAGAATCATTACTTTTTACCGCGATTTTACTTCTTCCGCCTGGTTCACGCGCAACAGATACAATTTCTACAACACCTTCAGCAATTTCCGATGATTCGATTTTAAATAATTCTATTAAAAATTTTGGATGGGTGCGAGATAAACGAATTGAAAGACCTCTATTTCCTTCTTCAAGCGAGTAAAGGTATGCTTTAATTCTTTGTCCTGGATGAAATCTGTCACTTCTAATTTGTTCATCAAAAGGTAATACTGCTGTAGTTCTACCAAGATCCACAAAGATATTTCCTCTTTCAATTCTTTGTACAACTCCAGAAACAATACTTCCTTCTTTTGTTTCAAATTCGTCAGCTATTGATTCATTTTCTGCTTCACGAATCTTTTGTACAATAACTTGCTTTGCTGTTTGTGCTGCAATACGCCCAAAATCATTTTTATTTTCAAGTGAAAATGAAATTTCATCTCCCAGTTCAGCATTTTTCTTTAAAAGTCTTGCTGTTGAAATAAGAATATGCTTTTCTTCATTGTATCTTGGAAGTAATATAACTTCTTCGCTAGTAGAATTTTCTTCTCTTTCCAATCTTTCTCTCTCTTCCTCTTCTTCATCAATCATACGAACAGTAGACTCATCAACTACAATTTTAATTTGCTCAAAAGTTGTTTCTCCTGTTTCAAAATTAATATTACATTTTATAAGTTGACCTTTTTTACCGTATTCTTTTTGGTAAGCTGCAGCGAGAGATTTCTCAACAGCGTCAATAATCTTCTCGCGAGGCACTCTTTTTTCTTGCTCTAGTGTGTCTAAAGCTACGTTTAATGCTTTTACATCTAACATAATAATTAAAATAATAAATAATAAAAAGTGAAAGAAAAAATCGAGCAACCGCTCGACCTAGCCCCACACTTATAACACCCTTAATAATACTTATATGTTATCACACAAAAAATAAAAAGTCAAAAATTTAAGAAATTTAAAAATACTGGGCCGGCGCTTCGTGCCGCCCCCTAAAATTCCTCCCCAAAACCACCTCTCCACCCCTTGACAAACAAAACTCACTATGCTATACTATATATAGATATATGATTTGTTCTTTTTCAATAAAATTAAGAACGAATTTAAAACTTTCTAAAATAATTAACTCTATATATAAATATATTTATTTTAAAACCTTTTAAATTTAACAAAATGACCCAAAAAACTTTCTTTATTAAAGAAATTTGCGTAAGAGACCCTTTTCTTTTCCCGTGTGGAAACGATATAGATATTAACCCACTTAGCACAAGTGCTATAGCATCTATTTTTTATCAAAATAAGAAAGAAACAGTTGCTTTTAATTTTTTCTATGAAATAACTGGCGAAAAAGGTTGGAAAAACTGTTTTGTGTATTTGAATATTACTGAAAGCTTTGAATATACAATTGACAAAGATGATTCCATTAATACACCTGAAGAGGTGTTGCTAGAAATACGTAGACGTATGGATGAGCTATCAGCCAATTTCAAAAAAAGTTTTATTCAGATTAAGAACAATTTGAAAGATTACAATGATTTTATCATGTCAGTAGGGGAAAAAGTTGCTTAATTAATTTTATTCTTAAACCAAAAACCATTCTAAAAATAAAGAGTGGTTTTATTTTTGTCCCGCGCCTTCGGCGCGGGACAATTTATTTACATTTACCAAAAATATCTATGTTAAAATGATTTTATGAGTAAAAGTAAAACACCTATCATTATTGCTAACTGGAGAGGGAATGTTTCTGACATACTAGAAGCTAAGAATATTTTAAAAAATATAGATAAAGAATATGGAACTCTTCTAAAAGCTAAGAATAAAGCTTTAAAAAGAAAGCCAGCTAAAAAAGATTTATCTTTTTACTTATCACTTCCATCTCCTTTTATCTATCCTATCCAAGATTTTATAAAAGCAAATAAAAATTTAAAGAATATTATTGTTGGGGCTCAGAATTTTGATGAAATAGAAAAAACAAATAAAAATAATCAAATAACTTTCTCTCAAATCAAAAGTGTGGGAGCAAAATTTGTAATTTTAAATGATGAATATGCAACCTCCCAAATTACTATACCAAAACTTGAACCAGAAAATATAGAATCTAAAAATGAAAAAATAAAAAAGAAAGAAGAAAATACCGCAAATGATATTTTACTTCAAAGATTAAATAGTATTAGTAAAAAAGTTCCTGAAATAAATAATGAGAAAAAGTCAGGGGAAAATATTGAAACAAAAGAGGAGATAACTCTTTTGAAAAAACTATACAATAAAGAGCTTCAAATATTAGAAGAAAAAGTAAAAACCTCTTTAAATAATAATATGTCTGTAGTATTAGTATTACAAAATACAGAAGAAGATTTAGAATCATTTATAGATTTTATAAAAAAAATAATTAAAAATATTCATTATAATTTATTTAATAATTTGATTATTTGTTATGAAACAGTAAAAAGTATGACAAATATAGATAAAACAGATATTGATGATTGTCAAGAAAAAATTATAGTAATAAGAAGGACAATCGCTAATATGTTTGGAATTGATAATGCTAAAAAAGTTAGGATAATATACGGAGGAAGAATAGATAATACAAATATTAAAGAAATACTAGAAAATGGTGGTGTGGATGGTGTATTATTAAATGAAGAATCGGTTTATCCAAAATTTTTTGCAAAAATATTAGCTGAAATATGTTGATAAAGTAAAAAACAATTCCTCCCAACAATTCATATTTGTTATAATACTTAAATATGAAAAAAATAATTTTAAGACTTGATTTAAATGTGCCAATTGCGAATGGAAAAATAATAGATACTAGCAGAATAGATGTGATAGTCCCAAGTTTGCAAAAACTTTTAAAGAAAAATAATGTTGTAATACTTTCACATCTCGGAAAGGGCGAAAAAACTGACACCTTAGAACCTATTGAAAAATATTTAAGAAAAAAGCTTTCAAAAGAAGAAAATAAAAATCTCATAATAGAAAAAAATACTAGGTGGATAAAAGGGGAGACAGCAAAAGCGGGGAGTAAAGAATGGAATGAGACAGCAAAAGATTTTGCAAATTTGGGAGATGAATATATAGATGACGCTTTCTCAGTAATGCATAGAGACAACGCTTCAATAGTTGGAATACCAAAATTATTTAAAAAACAAGGAAAAAATATAAAGCTTGGAGAATACTCTAAACAAGAAATTAAAAAAATAGAAAAATCTTTAAAACTTGCAAAGAATGCAAAAAATAATACTTTATTAATCTTGTCTGGAGCAAAAATCTCTACAAAGCTTCCATTAATTAAAAAGTTTTTAGATTTAAAAGCTAAAGTATTTGTGAGTGGAGGAATTGCAAATCAAATTTTAAAAGATGTTTTAAATATAGAAATTGGTAAATCATTTATAGAAAAGGATTTTATAATAACTCCGGCTTTTAAGAAATTATTTTTAAAAGAAATTAAAAATAAAAATATTATCTTACCGATTGACGCTATCTTAAAAGATAATAAAATAAAACTTTTAGAGGAGCTTAAAAATGAAGATTATATATGCGATATTGGTCCAGCAACTTTTTCCATATTAAAAAATCAACTATCAAAAACTAAAAATATCATAATGAATGGTCCACTTGGAATATATGAAAAAGGATTTAATGCTGGAACTCTTGCAATCTTGAAAGAATTAAAAAAAGTTAAAGTAAACATATTAATTGGTGGAGGAGATACTCTAGTATTAGTAAAAAAAACAAAAATGAAAGAAAGTGTCAATATGCATATTTCTACAAGTGGAGGATCAATGCTTGAATTTTTAGTAAAAGATGGAAAACTTCCTGGTATTTTAGCTTTAAAATAAAAGGTTTTTAGATTGTTAAGACAATATTAAGAAAAAATTAAGAGAAAAACCTAGCTTTTTTGTAATATTTTATAAAATATATTGTATAAGTTTATATACAAAAAGAGTAAAAATTTGATATTTATAGATTTAAAAGGTTGAACGATAAAATAAACTTATAAAATTAAATAATATTTAAAAAATTATCAATTATTAACAAATAACTCAAAAACATTTAATTATGACAAGAAAATATAAATTAGAAAGATTACAAAAGAATATTCTTTTAGGGGTTTCTGGTGTGACACTTGCATCTACAATATTTTTAGGAAGTGGACAACAAAATAATCAAAAATTATTAAATATAGATACCATAATAACTTCCTCCTCTGAAACTAAGACTTTAAATAAAGCCCAAAAAGAAAATCTAAAATATTTTAATAATAAAAATATTTTAGATGATGATGACGAAGAATCAGAGAGAAATTTATAAAAATATTTATATCTCACATTATATAAAAATGTGAGATATTCTATTTTATGTGCATAAATAAAAAATAAAATTTATTTTATTGATATAATTTTATTATAGATGAAGTTTTTATATTCATTTATTATTTATTATAAATCTTAACCTTATTAATATATTATGAAAAAATTATTAACTGGATTTATTTTTTCACTTTTAGCTTTTGCTATATGGACAAATATATCTTTTGCACAATCTACTGAGCCACAAATAGTAAAAACTATGCTTGTAGCTACAGTAAATATATATGACGCAACGAATACAAAAATAAATAACAATACATACAATATTTCTTTTAGACTTAAAAATAAAACTGGCATACAGCCTGATATTAGGTATGGTGTACAATTAATAAAAAAATCTACTGGCGAAGTAGTTGATATGGATTTATCTAATGAAGCTATAACATTGGGTGAAGGTGAGTCTAAAACCATAAATACAACTTACACTATACCTTCTTATATACCTAATGGTGTGTATAAAATAAATATAGTTTCTCAAAATGCTTCTGGTATACGTTTATCAAGTTCACCTATAGGTTTTCCAGAAAAATTAATAACTATAGACAATGATGCAAATGGAATAAACATAAATAATTGTTATTTAACAATACCTACAGATGCTACTTCAACTAAATACAATATCAATCAAGGTATAGATATTTTCTCGAATGAAGAACTATATGCTACTTGCGAAATAACAAATAATGCTATTTTAGGAAATTCAGATTTAAAATTACAACTTATTACTCATAATCGTGATCAATATGGTGATATATTAGATAATAAAATTTTAGATCAAAAATTCTCCATTAAAGGTAATACTACAGATAACATTACTTTTAAAATTCCTTCTTTATCAAACCCTCAGGCTTATGATATAGATACTTTCTTTATAAATGAAAAAGGGGAGAAAATTTCTCCTTCAATTTATATACATTATGTTATAAGTGGTAATTCTGCAACTATTCAAAATACATTTTTAGATAAAAATAATTATAAACTAGGAGAAACTGCTTTTGTAGAAGTATTTTGGACACCTTCTGCTGACTCTTTTCCATTTTCAAGACATGGCGGAACAGGAGATAATTATGTTTTAAATACAAAAGTTACTGATAGTTTTGGAGAAATCTGTGGAAAATCATCAAAAAAACTAACTAAAGGTTATGATTTAAATTCTACTATTGCTAGTGTGGCAATAAACAAAGATTGTAATAATGCTATAGCTTCGATAAATATTGTAGATAGCCAAGGAAATATTTTAGCTAATCAAACTATTGATTTAAATAGTCGTGTAGATAAGGTAAATATAAATCCAAATATACCTAAAGCAAAAATTGGCAATATGAATATAAATAAATTCTATATAGTTTTATTTGTAATAATATTAGTACTTATTGGTTATGGTATTTTGGTTTTTAGAAAAAAAGATAAAAATATTTAATTGTATGAAAAAAACACTTTTAAAAATACTACCTTTTTTTATAATAATTTTTAGTGTGAAAATAGCAAATGCCGATACCAGAGTGGTGGTTTTTACAAATACTAATAAAACTCATACTTTATCAATACAAGTAGAGCTACATTTAGATAAAGAATCTTATGCTCCAAATGAAAAAATTTACATTACTAAAATTTATTCTACGGGACATATTACTTGTTCCAATGGATCTAGTATTGATAGACCTATTTATATGAGAGAAATATTTGAATCTGGAAAACCAAATCTTTCAACTTATTTAACCTTAAATACTGTAAATACACCTAGTACTAATTTATATTATAATACTAAAGATAATGGGATTTATTATAAGAATAATAAATTATTCACTATACCGAGCATTGATTTTAGCGGATTTTCTATTGTCCCAAATTCTATTAAGAATATACGTATACTTAATGGAGAATTGAAAGCTTCTTATAATACTTATTGTGTTATACAATCTGATGGTAATTATTATAATTCTAACAATCAAAGATGTGATTATAATCCAGAATTTGAAACATACACCTATCACTTAGATAATGTTCTATCCTATAATATTACTGTGGATCCAGCAGATAATGGCCGCAATGTAGAAATATTTACACCGAACTCTTACATAACAACAACAAATAATAGGCCTATACAAGATAACACTTATATTTTTGGTACTCTCAATGCTCCAAATTATTTTACTGTTCCTCAAAATGCAGAATTTGGTAACTATGTAGCACAATTAACTATAAATCCTTCTTTTACATCAAATACCCCTTTTAGAAACCCAAATACAGGACTTTGGAATAATTCATCTTATGGGTATAATAATGATAATAATAAAAATTCAAAATTATATTCATCTATATTAAATATCTTTGGTATAAAATCTGCTCAAGCTCTTATGATGTATATAGATGAGTTGGACGAAGGTGGAGGTATTAGTGGAGGTATTGGTGGTGGTGGGGGCACACCCAGTCCTTCACCAACTTGTAATGGTTGGTATTGTGATATACAATTTTTTGCAGTACCCATGTCTGAACCTTTTACCGTAATTGGGAATAATAATACTCCTCCTAATATAATGCTAAAGTAAATATACTTATTTTAATAAATAAAAAGACATCAAAGATGTCTTTTTATTTATTAAAATTGTATATCCATAATTACTGGACAATGATCTGATCCATAAATATCATTTAAAATTTCTATTTTTTTTACTTTTTTTTCTAAAGATTTTGAAATAAAAAAATAATCAATTCTCCAACCAATATTTCTTTCTCTTGCTCTAGTTTTCATATCCCACCAAGTATACTCTGCTTTTTTTGGATTTTTTTCTCTCCAAACATCTATAAAATATTTTTTCCACTCTTTTAATAAATCTCTTTCTTCTTTTGTGCAGCCCAATTTATCAGCATTTTCTTTTGGTCTTGCTAAATCAATATCTTCTACTGTTGCATTTACATCTCCACAAAATATGATCGGTTTTTTCTTTTCTAAATTTTTAGCCAATTTTAAAAATCTTTTATAATATTCTAACTTATATTGAAAATGTTCTTTACTTTTACCGCCATTAGGCCAATAACAATTTATTAAGTAAACACCTTCATACTCCGCAATCAATGTTCTACCTTCATTATCTAAAAAATCTTTTTCTTTATACCCCATTGTGGAGGTCACTTTTTTTGGGTTTACTTTAGTATAGATAGCAACGCCAGAATATCCCTTTCTATTTTTTGCTGATTCAAAAAATGAAAAATATCCCTCTTTATCTCTTGTATTATCTTTCAGTTGATGAATTTCCGATTTTGTTTCTTGTAAGCAAACAATATCTGGAGAAAATTGTTTAATCAAATTATCAAATTCTCCTTTTTTCTCAATTGCCCGCAAACCATTCACATTCCAAGTTATTATCTTCATAAAAATATTTTAACATAGAAACAAAAATATGTGGTTAGATAAAAATAACTAAAAATTTTTATATAATTCAAAACCTACTTCCTCCTTGAATGATATTTTGCAAACTGATCTTTTAAAAATTTATTTGTAACATTGGTATAGATCTGAGTTGTGGAAATGCTAGCGTGACCAAGCATCATTTGTACTGTTCTCAAATCTGCTCCATTTTTTAATAGGTCTGTAGCAAAAGAGTGACGTAGAACATGTGGTGTGCACTTTTTTGAAATACCTACAAACTCAGCATACTTTTTAATAATTCTTTCAACACTTCTTGAAGTTAATCTCATATCTTCTCCATTTTGGATTCTGCCTTTACCTCTAAAAGATAAATCAATAAACATAGCGTCATCTACATCTATTCTTTCTTTTAAATAATTTTTAATGCTCTCTATTGCAAAATCTGAAAAGAAAACTACTCTAATTTTCCCTCCTTTTCCTCGTACTGACACCTCACCACTTGATAAGTCTTCGTCTCTATCTAGAGAACATAATTCAGATACACGCAATCCTGTTGAGAAAAAAGTTTCTAGTATTGTCTTATCTCTTAACATTACTAAATATTTTGTTTTTTTATCTTGCTCGGAGTTTTTATTTTTAGTCTCTTTTTTTAAGTGTGATTTATACCATTCTTCTGGAGCATTTAATAAATTTTCCAAATCCTTTTCTGTAATTAAATCCAATTCTCTTTGTATTGTCTTTGCAAGTTCTATTTTTTCTGGGTCATATAATAAAAATCCCTTTTTTCTACAATATTTAAAGAAAGCTCTTAGTGCTATCAAGTGATAATTTTGAGTTTTTTTATCAAGTGTTTCTGCTAACTTATTTTTAGAAGATTTATTTACTTTAGAAGGGAGGCGGTTAAGAAAAAGTCTATATTCGCGCATAACTCTATCATCAATATTTGTATATTTATTGTCTTTTAAGAATTTTATGAATCTATTTATATAGTGATCATAATTACGGACAGTCAAAAGAGACCTTCCTTTTTCTATTTCTACATATTCCAAAAAGGAAAATTTAAGATTTTCTAATTCTTTAGCTGAAATATTGTGCGACATAGATTAATTTTAACATACTAAAATTAAAGTATTTAAGACTTGCATTTTTTTGTAAAGTGTGATATGATATAAAAACTTATTTAAGTCAAGATAATTAATTATAAATATGCTTACAAAAAGAAAAAAGGCTAATGCTATAAAAGAAGTTCAACTTCATGGTACTGATACAGGATCTGCTGAATCGCAGATTGCTCTTTTAACAAGAAGAATTGAAGAGGTTACTTCTCATCTTAAAATACATAAAAAAGATAACCATTCAAGAAGAGGTCTAATCCAAATGGTTGCCGATAGAAGAAAACATATAAAATACTTAGAAAAAAATAAACCGACATCTTTAAAGAAAGTGTCAAAAACACTAGGGCTCCGTGCATAATAAAAATATCTTCATTATAATGAAGATATTTTTATTATCTTGATATAATTAAATAGGTTTAAATTTTAATATTAAAAACATTCAGGATTTTTCAGAAACCAATTTCTTCAGTTCGTCTTTACCCCAAAGGGGGTCTACGCCGAAGCATCATAGATTGTTTTCTGAAAAATTCTATAACTAAATAAATTTTTATATAACAAATATATGTCAATTATTAAACATAAAGAGCAAAGAGTTGCTTTATTTATAGATACTCAAAATCTATATCATAGTGCAAAAAATTTATATAATGCAAAAGTAAATTTTAAAAATATCCTAGACACAGCATTATCTGGTAGAAAACTTATCCGAGCTATTGCTTATGTTATAAAAACAGAAGCAGGAGACGAGAAAGACTTTTTTGATGCATTAACTAAAATAGGGATTGAAACAAAAACAAAAGATTTACAAGTATTTTTAGGTGGAAACAAAAAAGGTGATTGGGATGTAGGTTTAGCTATTGATGCTATTAGATTAGCAACAAAAGTAGATACTGTTATTTTAGCTACTGGAGATGGTGACTTTGAACCGCTTGTAGAGTATTTAAAAAACTTTACTCAAGTAGAAGTGATATCATTTGGCAGATCTACTTCTTCTAGACTTCGTGATGTGTGTGAAGATTTTATAGACATGTCAGAAAATCCAGAAAAATTTATTATTTTTCATAAAGGTGTAAAGCGTATAAATAAAAAAACAAACTATAAAAAATAATTAAAAGGACAATATTAAAATATTGTCCTTTTAATTTCATAATTTCTTTTTATGATATAATTTTTATATAAAATCTTTTTCTTATGGCGTATATTCCTACTATTCATACTTTTGAAGACGACGTGAATGAAAATAGAGCTTTTGATGAAGCTCCTATTTCTGGTGGTGTTGATAAGTACAATACAAGTAATATATTAGTAACTGAAAAAAAAGACGGTTCTTTAACTAAAAAAATTTTAACTTTTATATCTGTATTACTTATATTGGCCTGTATAAGTGTGGTAGTTTATTATTTTTATAGTAAATGGAAAATAAAACAAAATGAAAATAATTTAAATAATAATATTATACAACAAATCCCAGTCAATGATGGTCTTCAAAATGACTTATCAAAAATATTTCCAAAACTTGCTCTAGGTATATCGCCTTATATTTCTCAAGCTACGCAGAAAAATAATATTGTGATTTTAACTATTAAAGACTCCGATTTGAATATTGATAATTATACTTTATTTTATGCTTATATTTTAGCTCACAAAAAAGATTTAAACAGCGATTTATTTTATGCTTTTAAAATACAAGATATTGTGGATTATTTACAAACAGATAATGGATTAGATTTAAATTATTTAGAAAAAAACAATTTAAATGATTTTGATTCACCTGACAATAATATTGAAACTAAAAATCAAATTTTTAGTTCATTTATATCTAAACCTAAACCAATTTTAGAAAATGATTTATCTTGGGAAAGTAAAACTTTAAAAAACCAAGATTTTGAAGTGGCTAATGCTGGAGTTTTAACTTTAATTTATGGCTATTCTGGTAAAAAATATGTAGTATTTACCACAACTTTGAAAGATTATTTTGAGACAATAAATAGTCTTAAATAAAAATATGCATTTCACATCTATCAAATCTGCATTCGTTTCAGGATTAAAAGCTAAAATAGTAAAAGTAGAATGTGATATTGGTAGAGGAATAAATTCTTTTTCACTTATTGGTCTTGGCGATAAAGCAATTGATGAAAGTAAAGACAGAGTCTGCTCCGCACTTCGTAATAGTGACTTTTCAAATCCAAAACAAGTCAATCAAAAAACTACTATTTTTCTAGCGCCAGGTGATCTTAAAAAAGAAGGAACTAATTTTGATTTAGCAATTGCTTTATCATACTTAATTGCAAATAAAGAAATAACTGTAAAAGAAGAAATATTAGAAGATTCACTTTTTGTAGGAGAATTATCACTAAAAGGTGAAACTACAAAATTAAAAGGAGCGCTCGCAATAGCAGAGTTATGTGAAAATAATAAAATTAAAAATCTATTTTTACCAAAAGAAAATGTAGAAGAAGCTGCGCTTGTAGAAAATATTAATGTGTATGCAATAAAAAATTTAAATGAAGTAATTGATCATTTAACAGGTAAAGAAATTTTAGAAAAAGCTAAAAAGACAAATATTGAAAATCTTTTAAAAAATATTTCTAAGAAATACAATACTGGTATAGAAGATGTAAAAGGGCAGACTGCAGCAAAGAGAGCTCTTCTCATAGCTATGGCAGGCGGACACAATATCGCACTTTATGGCCCACCAGGCACAGGTAAAACAATGCTTGCTCGTGCATCCAGAAATCTCCTTCCAAATCTAGACTATAAAAATATTTTAGAAATTACAAAGATTCATTCTATTGCTGGACTAAATAATTTAGAAAATGAAAATTTAATTTTAGAAGCTCCATTCCGATCACCACATCACACATCAAGTCATGTTTCACTTGTTGGTGGTGGAAGCAATTTAAAACCAGGAGAGATTACTCTGGCACATGGCGGAATACTTTTTCTAGATGAGTTTCCAGAATTTGAAAAGAAAAGTATTGAGGCACTTCGTGAGCCACTTGAAGAAGGACAGATTTCTATTTCACGCGCCAAAGGGACTGAAAAGTTTCCAGCTAAATTTATTTTAATAGCGGCTATGAATCCATGCCCTTGTGGCAACAGAGGCAACAAAGACAAAAAATGTATTTGTACTTCGCACGACATCGCAAGATATGAAAGAAAGTTGTCGGGGCCAATAATGGACAGAATTGATATTTGGGTCAATGTTTCAAATATCTCATATAGTGATTTGGGAACAAAAGAAAAAAGTGGTGAGAGTAGTGAGATTTATAAAAATAAAATTTTGAAAGCAAGAGAGAAGATGAAAGAAAGATTTAATGAAAATAAAAATCTTGAGATGAACCGTGACATGTCCTCAAAAGATATTACAAAATATCTAAATCTTTCACCGGAAATTAAAAAAGAACTAGATATGTATGCTACAAAGCTTGCCCTCTCACCACGTGCTTATCATAGAGTATTGCGGGTGGCACAGTCTATTGCTGATTTAGATGAAAAAGAAAATATAGAACTAGCACACATTTTAGAAGCTTTGCAATATAGGCCAAAGATAAATAATTAATCAAAAATAAAACCTATTCGGTATTTTCATCTTTTAAAATGGATTCCCTGTACCACGAGTTTCAAAATGTAGATGCGGTCCAGATGATTTACCTGTATTTCCTGTTGTACCTATAACTTGTCCTTGTTTTACTTTTTGTCCAACCTGGACTCCAACAGTCGAAAGATGAGCATAAATTGATTGGGTTCCATTTGAATGAGAAATAATAATTACATTTCCATATCCTCCATTATATCCAGAGCTTGCCGCCTTAATAATTGTTCCCTCTGCAGCAGCTACAACTGTAGTACCGATATGGCAACCAATATCTACTGCTGTACCATATGGCCCATGAAGACCTTGTGTTTTCACACATCCTGATACTGGCATCATAAAGTATCCAGATGTTGCATTCTTTTTTATAGCAACCTTTGTACTTGTTTTAGTTGTTTCCGCTTTTACTTCTAATTCTGCATTTGGTATAAAAAGAGTATCTCCTTTTGCAAGTTTTGCATTCACTGATATACCATTATACTCAGCTATTTCCACCACATCTGCTTTATATTTATCAGCAACATCTTGAAGAGTTCCACCGCTTTTTACAGTATATTCAACACCAACCATAGGGAAGATAAGAAGAGTGTCTCCCGATTTAATATTTTTATCCTTTAAACTATTTGCCCAGACTATAGTATTTTTTGTAACACCAAAAAGTTTAGCTACACTGTCTAATGTGTCTCCATCTTTTACTTCATATAAACTAATAGTGCCGTCTGTTATTTTTTCCTTTTCAGTTGAAATTCTCATTGTTCCAGATTGCACAGATATTGTTCCATCATTATTTAAAGTAAGTCTCTCAGAATCATTTTCTTCTGTAGAAATATTATTTGGATTTGGTTTTAATAAATTATCATTTGTTAAAATACTTTTTATTTCTTTTGCATTGGCCGAAGCATTTTTAGTAAACAAACTTAAGATTTTATCAAAAATAGAAGCATTAGCTCTTGTAATACCAAGAATTCCTGAAACTATAAATATAAAAAGAAATAAATTGAAAATATTTCTTTTTGCTGTATGTGTAATTTTCATAATAATTAAATAATTCTTATTTTCTCATCTGGGGTAGAATTATTTCTGTAAATATTAAGATTTTTATTTATGATTTATTATAACATATTTATTCATATATTAAAAGACAAAAAATTATTAACATTTTTAATTTTAATTAAATAGAAATATAAAAAATAAATATGTTATAATTTTACATATGAAGGATAATTATTTAGATTCTCACAACCCATATATAAAAAATAATATTCATGGTATAGAAAAAACTAGAGCTAACATTTTAGCCTTTTCTACAAATGAAAATAAAGGATCTAGCGACACTCTTCTTCGTCAGAAGATCACAAATATAAGTAAAAAAATTGTTGGAGAAGAAATTAAAAAATTTGCAGAAGTTGCTAGTCATGAAATTTCTACTGAATTTTCTAACCTAGAAAATAGGATACTTGATAATGTTAACAATACTTTGGATTATAAAGTAAAAGAAAACGTAGATTTTTTAGGACGTGCTATAGGCAAAGAATTGGATATAAAATTACAAGAGTTAAATATTTTAATTTCTGAAATTGAAACAAAAGTAGAAAATTTAGACTATTTTTCAAAATCTTTAGAAGAAAAAATAGACAAAAATACAAATGAATATAAAAGTACTGACAATGAACCAATTTTCAAAATCGAAACTATAAAAAAAGATGAGAAAAAAACTAGTTTAACAAATGAAAAAAAACAAAAAGAAGAAAAAAGTATAGATTTAAATCAAGAGTCTCCTGACACTTTAAAAGAAAAAGAAGATAAAGAAATAATTGATACTGATTTTTCTTCTACCCTTTCAGAAGATGATCCTTTGTATACAAAAAAAGTAAATTATATAAATGAAAAAATAAAAGCTATTTTACCAAAATTTGAAAAAAGTGGATTTTTATTTAAGAAAAATACTTTTATAACATCGATTAAAAATTTAAACACTAAAGATTTTTTAAAAAATAGAGAAGAATATACAGATTTAGATATAGAAGATAAAGATAAAATAGAAGAAATATTGAATAATTTGAAAAATGAATTAAATATAGAACCAAATGAAGAAGAAAATATTGGAGATTACTTAAAAAAGTGCTATTTAAAAAAATATATTCAAGAAAAATAAAAATATGTTAAAATAAAAAAATGAATTTAAATGAAAAACAATTAGAAGCGGTCAATACTATAAGTGGGCCGCTTTTAATTTTAGCTGGAGCAGGAGCTGGTAAAACTAAAACAATTACTGAAAGAGTAGTAAATATTATAAAAAGTGGTGTGGAACCAAGAAATATTTTATGTGTAACTTTTACAAATAAGGCCGCTAAAGAAATGCTTGAAAGAATAATTTCTCGTATGAGTGATGAGGGATTAATAGAAGAATATGAAAAAAATATTTGGACAAATAGAAACCTTCCGACTATTAAAACTTTTCACTCACTTGGTCTTTCAATACTTCGTGAACATGGACATGGTCTTGGCTTTAATAAAAATTTAACAGTATTAGATCCAAGTGATGCAAACAATATAATTAAAGAAATACTTACAAATTTATCACTTGACCCAAAACTCCACGATGCAAGTAAGATTAAAAATGCAATAAGTCGTGAAAAATCTTCTGATAATACAGTGGAAGATTATGCTAAGAAAATTTCTAGCTATAACATGGAAGTTATTGAAAAAGTTTGGAGGAATTATGATGCTGAACTAAAAAAAAGATGTGCGGTAGATTTCGATGACTTAATCATTAAAACTATTGAACTTCTAAAAAATGAAAATATTAAAAAGTATTATGAAGATAAATTTAAATATATTCATATTGATGAGTATCAGGATACTAACAATTCACAATATGAACTTATAAAATGCCTTATAGACTCTGAAAATAGAAATGTTTGTGTGGTAGGAGATATTGATCAAAATATTTATTCTTGGCGCGGAGCAAATCTTAAAAATATTTTAAATTTTGAAAAAGATTTTCCAAATGGAAAGACAATTTTGCTTGAAGAAAATTATCGTTCAACACAAAATATTTTAAATTTAGCTAATATTTCTATAGCTAAAAACAAAGCTCGTTTTCCTAAAAATTTATTTACCAATCAAAATGAAGGGGAAGAGATAGAGATTTGTCCTACTTTTGATGAAAGAAGAGAAGGTGATTTTATTACTAAAAAAATAAAAGAAATTGTAAGAGAGAAAGGAGAAGATTTAAAAAACTTTGCAGTACTTTATAGAACAAATTTCCAATCACGTATTTTAGAAGAAGCTTTTATAAAAGCTAATATTCCATACAATTTGCTTGGGACAAAATTCTTTGAAAGAAAAGAAATTAAAGATGTAATGAGTTATTTGAGAGTAAGTAAAAATAGAGCAAATCTTGGAGACTTAAAAAGAGTCTTTGAAACTCCAAAAAGAGGAATTGGTAAAGCAAGTATTATGAAAGTTTTTGCAGGCGAAGAAGAAACAATCTCCGCATCTACTAGACAAAAAATTCAAAATGTATATGAATTTTTAGATAAAATTCAAAATGAAATTGATTATAGTGATAATAAACTTTCAGAAATTATGACAATGATAATTGTGGATTCTGGGATTGAGCAAGAACTTTTAAATGGAAGCACTGAGGACAAAGAAAGACTAGAAAATATACGTGAATTAGTATCTATAACTAAAAAGTTTGATAATTTAAAAGCAAGTGAAGCTTATGAAATTTTTATAGATGAAACTTCTTTAAAAAGTGATCAGGATGATAATGATGAATCAAAAAATGGAGTAAGATTGATGACAATTCATTCAGCAAAAGGATTAGAGTTTGATTATGTATTTATTGTAGGACTTGAAGAAGATTTATTTCCACATATTGATATTGGAAATAGTAAAAAGTCTCTTGAGGAGTCAGAAGAAGAGAGAAGACTTTTTTATGTAGCCGTAACTCGTGCCAAGAAAAAACTTTTCCTTTGTTATGCCGAGATGAGAACTATTTATGGAGAGAAGAAAATAAATATTCCAAGTGAATTTTTAGAAGATATAAATGAACTTCCAGCAGAAAAGATAATTTATCACGATATATATTATGGTGATGCCGGAGAAGAGACTAACCAAAAGAAAAAAAGGGTTTGGGATTTTGGAGATGATGAATATGAGGATGAAGATTTCTTGGAATTCTAAAATACTGGGTAGCGCCTTCGGCGCTACCCAGTATTTTTTGTTAAACTTTCAAAGTTTCCAAAAGTTTTCTAAAAAACAAAAAATATTTTTTCAAACTTCCTAGACTCTGCTGAGCGTCGTCAGTTCTCAAAAACATTTATTTGTTTTTAATGTCAATCTATTTTACTTTTAAATTTTCAAAGTTTTCTGCTTTAATGCTACAATACCCTCATGAAACCTAAAAAATCCCTCGGGCAAAACTTCCTAACAAGTGGAAAAGCTGTTTTTGAAATAATTCAAGCTGGAGATATTCAAAAAGAAGATATTATACTAGAAATTGGACCAGGAAAAGGAGCTTTGACTGAAAAAATTTTAGAAACAGGAGCAAGACTTATAGCGATTGAAAAAGATAGAGAATTAATCCCGTTTTTAAAAGAAAAATTTAAAAAAGAAATAAAAAATAAAAAATTTAATTTAATAGAAGAAGATATTTTAAACATTGACATTGATAAATTTTTAAAGAAAGAAATAAAAGATAAAGACTATAAATTAATAGCAAATATTCCTTACTATATTACCGGAGCAATTATTGAAAAATTCCTTTCACTCAATAAAAAACCTTCAAAAATGGTTCTTTTAGTACAAAAAGAGGTGGCGGAAAGGATTGTAGCAAAAGATAAAAAAGAATCTATCCTTTCCCTTGCTGTAAAATTATACGGTAATCCAAAGCTTATTTACAAAGTTTCTGCTGGAAGTTTTTTCCCAAAACCAAAAGTTGATAGTGCGGTACTACTAATTGATATCAAAAATCAAAAAATAGAAGAAAAAATAGAAGAAAAATATTTCAAAATTGTAAAAACAGCATTTGCTCACAAAAGAAAAGTGATGCTAAGTAATTTAAAAAATGAAATTAAAGATATAGATTTTGAAAGAATTTTTGAAAAATTAAAAATAGATAAAAAGATTCGTGCGGAAAATCTTAACACCGAAGATTTCTTAAAAATTGTGGAAAACACCTAAAATAAAATATTTATAAACATATCCGTGATAAAATATAGCTATATTAATAGTTTGTTTTGGTATTTAAATCATAATTTATAAATATGGAAAATGAAAATATTTGGACAAGATTGCGAGAAGTCTTATCCAATGTAAGTTTAAAAACTTACCTATACGCAATAGGTGTAATGGCTGTACTTATTGCAATACTTATTAATGTCACAGGACCAAGTAAGTATGGAAGTGTCCACAAAGATGGAAAATTTTATCTTAATATAGACCAAATTGCCGCTGATTATGGGTTAGACTTGAGTGAAGATGGAGATATTGGTTCTGTAGACTATACAAATAGTATAGACCATAATTTAACTCAAGATCTTTCTCAATCACTACTATTAACTAATATGTTCCTTGACCAAAATGGTTTAACAGATCCTACTGCCAAAGGACAAATATTGGCAAATATAATTTTAGAATATCAAAAACAAGCCAAAGGTAAAATATACACAGAAAAAGATTTAAATGTCATTAGAAATGATGATTTAGAATCTATAAGAGAATATTATACCGATATAAATAGAGCACTTACAAACTATAAAAAATCTATTCAAAATTTGAATCTCACAGATATCTCACAATATTCTAGCAATCCTTCTGAAGAAAATATTGTAAGTATGAAAGCGGCCATAACATCTAACGCATTAAAAAAGATAGCCATAAATAATTCTTTTATAAACGATCTTATTTCTATACCAACTACAAGTACTGGTGCCACATATCAGCTCCAACTTATTAATCTTATATCGCAACAAAATGTCTATATAAAATCTTTACTTTATATAGACACAGATCCTGCTAAATATGTTTTAAATAATGGAGAAAGTTTTGAACAAAAATTTGATAGTGATATATCTAGTATAATTGACTCTTTTAACAATTATTTTAGAAGTTCTGGATTATAATTCTTTAATTTAAAAATATATGAAAATAAATAATTTCAAAAAAATAATTTTAGTTACTACTTTTATTCTTATTCTTATAATAAAAGTAGAAAAAACTTATGCTGTTGATCCTTTTACACCTTTAATCTTTGGACAAGATACAGCTAAAAAAATATGGGATGGGCAAATGGATATAAAAGATTATATAGCAACAGCACAGACTCTATATAATACTTACCAGTCTGCTAAAGGAGTAGTTCAAACTGTAAAGAATTTTGACTTATCAACTTTCGCAAAAAATATTGGATCTGATCAAATTTTGAATTACGCTGAAACAGCTTTGAAAGTAGTGACCGGCAATCAAGGAATAGGTATAAATATAAACACTGATGGTAATCAAGTTATTACAAATCTTAAAAACTATATAGATAAAACAGGAGTAAATGAAATTAAAAAAGCGATTAATGATTTTAAAGAGCCACAAAATACTTCAATATATTCTGGAGAAATTAAAAAACAAATCACGGACTTTGCAAAAAATGTTGCGGATACTGCGGCTGGAAAGCTTATATCTTTTAATCTTCCTATTATCGCTAGAAATGAAATATGTAGTGATCCAAAATTAAAAAATATTATTAAAAATGGTGAGCCTTCTACTTTTACAAAGCCAAAACCAGCAGTTGGAAATGTAGATATTGATAAATTATGTAATTCTTCTGCTGTATCTATAATGTCTGCTGAAGATCAAGCAACCTTTACAGGACTTGCAAAAGCAGGATATGGAGGAGAAAAAACAGATGCAGCACTATACGATCCAGCAAATACTGCAAGTGGAGTAATCTCATCAACTCTTTCAAGAGTACTCTCTAAAAAACAAACGGCTGAAGACATGGCTTCAAAGCAAGTAGAAGCTACAGAATTAACAATTGGTCAACAAGTATGTTTTGATAAAAATGGAAAGAAAGTAAAGTATGATCCAGCAGCAAGTAGTAGCTTAGAGAGAGCTTGTTATAGTCAAGATAGTGTGCCTGAACAAAGTGGTACCGTAGTAAAAGATAGGACAGCAGCTTCTCTACTTGGTCCATATTTCTCTATGCTTGCAAGAGCATCAGCCATAAACAATAAAAAGAAAGAATGTCAAAATAATGGATCTAATGATAAATGGACTGGTCAGGGTACGACTCAAACAAACACAGGATTGATTAATTCATGTTTAAGTGCTGCTAGTAATATCATGAACAATATTTCAGGAGTATTAAATATTGGTGCAAAAAATACTAATATGACATTAAATAGGGAAGATAATCCGTATTCAAGACTTGTTAATAATTTACAAAATATAGTGGATTCTCAAAATGCACAATCTCAACTATATGCTGATGCAAATCAAGCACAACAAGATTATAATAATGGTACAACAACTAAATACACTATAGATGATCTAAAAGACAGAATTAAATTGTATAATGATATAAATGTATTAAATACTACAAAACTAAATGAGGAAGTATTTACTTACACATTCTTAGTACTAGCTATTGGTGGAGGAAACGACTCTATAGATGTTACAAGCCAGGTCGCAGACAGTGCAAAAAGAGATGCTGTTATCTTATCCATTTTTAATCCTATAGGAAATTTATTTGGTGGTGGTAAAAAAGCGAGAAAAGCAACACAGGTTGCTAATAACACTCAACAAGCTGTAGTAGGACTTAGTGAAGCTTTAATTACTATAACCAAAGACATAAGATATCTTATTACAGATATGGCTAAAAATAATTATGATCAGCAACAAATGGAAAAACTATTAAAAGAATTCCAAAGCACAGACAGTCGAACAGAAGACAATCAGGAGATTTTAGAATCCGTACTAGGTAAAGGATTAACACAAAAAGAATATGCTAGTATGCTGTCAATATGGAATTATACTCCTAGATATCAAGACTATCATAATGACCCTACTTCATCAAATAATGATGAAGCGGGAAATAGTAAACTATTAATACCAACAAAAGATGAGAGAGAAGGACCTTTTACTAGTCAAAATGTATTCTATTTGAGAGTGCGGGCTTGGAATACTTATAAAAAAGGTGCCAATAGATCTTTTACATTATCAAAACTATTTGGTAAAAAATCTGAAAATACTCTATCGTCAACATTACTCCCAAGATATGGAATGTCTAAACAAGAAGATGTTTCTCCAGAAATTCCAATGCTTGGGACAAAAAATGTAGTAAACGTATTAGATCCAGATAATACAAAAAGTTGGTCTGAATTAAAATTCTGTAATACTTTAGGACTTGAAAATACTGTATGTGATGATGAGGTTATGACAAGCTTACTAAATAATTATGCACAACAATTAAGTATGCAATTACCGTCAGAATCAGAAATGGACGCATATTGTGTAGATGTTGTAGCTTCCGTAGAAAAAGACTGCCAATTAACGACTGATCCTTCTCTCATACGCCAATGTCAAAATGCAACACAAAAACAAGACTTAATAAATGCAGGTAGAAACTTCTGTTCACCGGAATAATAAATAATAAAACAAAAAAATAAACCCCAGGATTTGGGGTTTTTTAATTTTTTTCCTTTTCTCATGGTAAAATACTAAAATGAAAAGAAATTTATTTTCTGATATTTTTTCTAAAAAAATATTAAAAGTATTTTGGATCGTTATTCTATTTTTTACTTTTAATATAAATATTTCTAAAGCTTCTGTATATATTCATTCAGGAGAAAAATGTGAAGGGGCAGGCAATTCAAAATTAAATATTGACTACATAATAAAAGGAACTCAAGTGTACATAAATACTGTTCCAGTAAATGACTCTATAACTATAGATAAATTAAATAAGGCAAATACTGGATGTTATTTTTATTCTGACTCAGACATACTTCTAACATCCTCTGAAATAAAAACTCTTATTACTACTAGTTTAACAAAATACTCAGAAGAGTTTACTAAAGAATATTCTCAATCAGTAAAAATAAACTATACTGATAAAATTACACAAATTAAAGTAAATGCTACTACAACACCTCTTATTGCAGAACTTACAAAAATAATAGATAATACAAAAACTTATACTGGTATGGTTGGTGCAACAACCACAAGTTTTCAATCTTTATATAATGATGTACTTAATGTAGAAGAGATTTACGGATTTGATGATTTTAAAATAATACTTGTTAGACAAAGAAGGATATATCTATATAAACAACTAAAAGTTATTCAAGATAAATACCAGAATCTAGATACAGAAACCTCTAAAATTATTAATGAAATGATAAATAAGTCTTACGACGGAGGTCCTTGGAATTGGTCAGGAGAAGAAGAAAAACTAAGAGAAGACGAGATCAATCCAACAGGGGGAGTTTATGGAAAAGTTAGTCGAAAAGGTAGAGATTTTCCTTTAATTATAAATGAACAAAATGAACCGATAAAAGATCCAGAGACTGGAGGAGCGGCACAAACGTCAACAGTAAAACAATGTTCTCCTACTGCAGGCTTTTGGGATACATTTATTGGAGCTACAAATTGTAGTATAGTTGCATATTTGATAAATATGCTTTTGCAAGGTTTAAATTCTTTATTCAAAATGATTCTAACTTTATCTGAAAAGCTTTTTGACTGGGTAATGGGTTTTAGTGTTTATAATTTTAGCGACTTAGTTAGTAATTCTGGTGCTTATGAAGTGTGGAGAAAGGTAATTTTGGCTCTTGTTACTTCACTTCTATTGCCAATTGTCTTTTATTACATTATCAGAATGCTGATAGATAATGACACTGCTCAAATACAAAAAATTCTTCCTAAGATTTTATTTACTGCATTATTTGTATACTTTTCATTTAGTATTGTAGGGTTTTTAATTGATCAAGCAAATGTATTTTCAATATATATCTATAGATCTTTACATAATCCAAATCAAAGTATTGCTTCTAGTATGGAAAGATTAATTATTGGAGATCCTTCCTTAAAAAGTCAAGAAATTATAAGTTTAGGTGCTTGGGATTCCGTTCCAGCATTTGGGATACAAGTATTAATAACTGGTGTAGCAATAATAATATTTTTCCAAGCAGCAATATTAATATTTATTCGTGGTATAACTCTTGTTCTGTGCATGATCTTCTCTCCAGTTATGCTACTGCCAGCTGGCATAAATAGTTATATAGATAAATATAGAGATATGGTAATTAAATATTTTACCAATGCTACAATTATGGCGCCTATATTTTTATTCTTACTACTTATAGCGATGAAAGTTGGTGATGCTGGTAGTGCCTTAATACAAAATACTTCTGCCTTGACTACAGAAAATATTTCTGGACAATTGACGGGTGCTGCTATATCTGGTGTTATTTCTATAATTATCCTACAACTCGCAATAACAACAGCGAAAAACTTAAGTGGAGAAATTGGTGCAAAAGTTTCAGGAAAAATTTCTGGTACTATTGGTAGTCTGGCTTTTGGTGGAGCCTCAAAAGCTCTACGAATGGGTGCGGGAAAAGTGGTAAATAGTAAGAAATTTGATGGATGGATAGCCAAAGGAGGCACTCGAGGCAGATTAGCATTAAAACTACAAGACTATGCTCAAAATAGTACTTTTGATGCTAGGAATTCAAAAGTTTTTCAAGCTGCAACAAAAGGGACTTTTGGTAAGGGTGGAAATACCACAATAGATTCTTCTTTTAGAAAGAGATATGCGAAAGAGAAACACTTTTATGACAGATTAAATGATGATGCAAAAGGGAAACATATAAATAATTTAAGATCTGGTTGGACTGGTACTTCAGTTATATTTAACGGAAATAGGGTAGCTGATAGATTAGAATCTAAAAATAAAAATCTTTCTTTTGAAGAAAAAATAGATACTAATAATAGATTAGCGGGTAATTTTAATAAAATTAATAAAGAATCTGACAAAGACAAGAGAAAAGAAAAAATGATCAAATTTATAAATAATCATTTTAAAGAAAATGGAAAAGGTGAAGAGTATTTTAGTAAAGAATTAGAAAAACCAAAAAACAGTAAATTAAAAGAAGATTTTGATAAAATTATTAAAGATGAGCCTGATGAAAATAAAAGAAAAGAAAAAATAATGAAATCAATATCTGAATTTGAAGAAAAGAACAAGAAAAATCAAAATACAAATAATACAACAAATACCCAAAACCAACAGAATCAAAATACAAATAATATAACTCAAAATCAAAATACTGCCCAAAATACAAATAATACAACTCAAAATCAAAACAGTGTCCCAGCTCCTTCTATAAAAAATGTTTCTGCTCAAGAATCTTTAAAAAGCAGATTACAATTTAGTCAAGCACAATCAAAAAATAAAGAAGAGTTTGAAAAACATAATGCTAGCTTGGGAAATAAGATTAAAAATAATGGAGGAGTTATGAATCAAGAAATATTAGATAAAGAACTTGCGGACAGAATTAGCAACAGGAGAAAAGCTCTAGAAGAAAAAAGAGGAGATATAGAAACAAATCTTAAAAAAGAGAATAAATTAAGAAAAGAAGAAAATCAAAGATATACATCAGACCAGTATCAAAAGACAGTATTACAAGACCTGGAAGAAAAAAATAGATCAAAAAATCAGACAAATAATACGCAAAAAATAAGAGAAAATTTAGAGTCTATATCAAAAGATATAAAAGATCTTACGGTAACAACTAAAGATTATGCAAACACCTTAAAAAATATATCTTTAATAAATAGAGCAAGAACTGAAAGCAATTCTAAAATAGATGTAATAAAACCTGAAGAAAATACCAAACCAAATATAGTTGCAGAAATAGGTGGAAACTCTATGCAAAATCAAAGTCAAAGAGCATTATCAGAAATGGCACATAACTTAAGGATGGAAAGTATGCCGGTAGGTAGAATAGAACCTGTAAGAACAAATATTAAACCAGAAAAAGTAGAAAAAAAAGTAAATGTAAAATCTACAAGAAAAGATAATCTTGATGGAAACGATTATATAAATAGATAAAAAAATAAAATAAAAAATATTTGATATAATAAATGAGACAAAAGGTCTCATTTATTATTTATGCCTCAAGACAAAATTGAAGAAAACAATTCTATACTAGAAAATGTAAATATAGAAAACCAAGAGCAAGAAGAAACAGCTTCTTATGATTTTCTTGATCCTCAAAAAAAATCTATAAATAATGACGACATAATCACTAATCAATTTGATAATGCTTTTAAAAATGCTTCTCCTGTCATACAAAACTATATTTTAGGAGATAAATTAGAAGAGAATGTAAAGCTTATTTGTAAAATCGAAAAATTAGATGAAGATAAAGCAAAAATTATAATTGAAAATATAACAATATCCATTTTAGTTGGTATTTTACCAATTAGTTCAGCAAAAGACACTCTTATAGAAAGTTTTAGATCTAGCGGAATACTTATAGAATCTTTTACAGCGGGTATGATAATGAAAAATATAGACGCTTACATTTTATCTGATATTCGTAAACAAGTTTTAGAAAGTAAAATAGAAGAAAAAAAAGAAATTAGACATTTAACCTTAAAAGAAAAGGAGGAAGCCGCTGAAAAGGAAGAATTAAGAAAAATATTACTTGAAAGAACCGGTAATTTAAATGGTAAAAATTCACCTATTATACAATATAAAGAAAGAGAATTACAAAAACCAATAAAAAATTCTATTTTGGAAGAAAAAGAAATTGAAAAAGAAAAAAAACAAGAGTTTAACAGGGATTCTCTTTTGGCAAAAATAAACTTACAAAATGTTTCTGATATAGATAAAATAAAAGATAGAATGGCTCAAATAAA
Source organism: uncultured Candidatus Saccharibacteria bacterium (assembly GCA_964538815.1). GTDB lineage: Bacteria > Patescibacteriota > Minisyncoccia > Phycocordibacterales > UBA5272 > UBA5272. The sequence continues at coordinate 7,660 of CAZIHL010000002.1, read as the reverse complement.
AAAAGAAGAAGATGAAAGATTAGAAAGAACAAAAAGTAAAGAAAATAAAGAAATAGAAAGAGTGGAAAAAATAAAAGAATTATCAAATATTAAAGATGAATCAGAAAAAGAAAATATAGAAAATGCTCAAGAAAATACTGTAAATTTAAGTAAAGAATTTGCTGACACTTTAAAAGAAAAGCTTTTATCTAAAGAAAATGAAAATGCAGATTTAAATTTTCTTCGTGAAAAAAGAGGTATTGAAGAAGTAGAAATACAAAAAACTAAAAATACAGCTTATAATAGAATGCTTTTAGAAAATGATGAATATAATGAAAATAATGTTGATAATGAAAATTTTGATCCATATAGAGAAACTATCTAAAAAATATATTATTAATGTTAAAATATATTTATGCAATTTAGACTTCCCCAATTCTTAGATATTGAAGATAAAGTTTTTGGACCTTTTACATTTAAACAGTTTGGTTATTTGCTTGGGGCTTTAGCTTTTGCTTATATTTTTTGGAAATTAATACCTTTTAAAATAATTTCTATTTTATTTATACTTATATTTTCTGGTACCTTTTTAGCTTTGGCTTTTGTTAAAATTAACAATAGACCTTTTGCGGATATTTTAGAGGCTGCTTATAAATTTATATTAGGAAATAAAACTTATGTTTGGATAAAAAAGAAAGAAGAAATAGCACCAGAAAAAAGTGAGCTTAGAATTATAGAAAATTTAAAAAGAGAAGCAGAAATAAAAAAGAATAAAGAAATAGAAGCTAAGCATATAACACATGAAAAACTTAAAGAATTATCTAGTAGGTTAGATATTTTGGGTGAAGAAAAAATAAATAATTTAAATTTAAAAGAAGAATTATTAAAAAGAAATGATAAATATAAAATATAAAATGTTATAATAAAAAAATGATAAAAAATGCTACTCAAAATTTTGTACCTATAAGAGAAATTAGAAACGGTATAGTTATTTTAGATGATGGCAATATGAGAGCCATACTTTCATCTACTTCTATAAATTTATCTCTTAAAAGTGAGGACGAACAGATGGGTATTATTACTGCCTTTCAAACATTTTTAAATTCATTAGATTTTAATATTCAAATATTTTTACAATCTAAAAAATTAGATATTCGTAACTATATTGAACTTTTAAAAGATAGGGAAAGAGATATAAAGGAAGATTTATTAAAAATACAAATAAAAGAATATATAAATTTTATTCAAAAATTTACTGAAGAACAAAATATTATGACTAAAAATTTTTATATAGTCGTACCATACGATATACCTTCTATAACAAATTCAACAAAAAGAATGGAAGATGCTGAGTTTATTAAAAATCAAAATCAACTTATGCAAAGAATTTCTATTGTTACAAGTGGATTAGTTTCTCTAGGTTTAAATATTAAACTCACAGATACAGAAGAAATAATAAATTTATATTATAAATTATTCAATCCTAATGAGTTAAATACTCCTGATATTAATTAAAATTATGGGACTTTTAGATATATTTTTAAAATCAAATACTAAACAAATAGGCGAACCTTCTAAAGATGAGGTTTATAATAAAGCGAGTGAGGAATTAAAAAGTATTTTAGCCCCAGCTGGTGTAAAAATAGAAGCACAATCATTAAATTTGTCTGGAAAAATAGCAAAAAGTTTTTTTGTAATTTCTTATCCGAGATATTTAGATGAGTCTTGGCTTGCACCCATTATAAATTTAGATAAAGTTTTTAATGTTTCTATACACATAACTCCTCTTGCTACATCTGAAGTAATGAAAAAATTTCAAAAAAAAGTAGTAGAAATAGAGTCTCAAATTTACACAAAACAAGAAAAAGGAGAAGTTCGTGATCCAAAACTTGAAACAGCTTTACAAGATCTTGAAGATTTGAGAGATTCGCTTCAACAAGCAAGTGAAAAAATGTTTGAAGTTGCTTTATATATAACTATTTATGGAGACACAGAGGATGAGTTAAAAAGAACCGAAACAGAAATAAAAAATCTTACAGAAAGTAGACTTATTTATATTCGCCCAGCCCTTTTTCAACAAGCAGAAGCTTTAAAAACTGTTTTTCCTTTTGCTTTAGATACATTAAAAATAACCAACCAATTAAATACTTCTCCACTTTCTTCTTTTTTTCCATTTTTATCTTTTGATTTATCTACAGATAGAGGTATTCTATATGGATTAAATAGACATAATGGTTCTCTTATACTTTTTGATAGATTTTCTTTAGAAAATTATAATAGTACTGTATTTGCAGTTTCTGGTTCTGGTAAATCTTACTATACAAAATTAGAAATTTTAAGAACCTTAATGTTTGATACTGATGTGATTATTATAGACCCAGAAAAAGAATATGAATATTTGGCTGAATCTGTAGGTGGTAGATATTTTGATATTTCATTAAATTCTGATCATCATATAAATCCTTTTGATTTACCAACTCCAGGAGAAGATGAGTCTATTTCTGATATTTTAAGAAGTAATATTATAAATTTAGTTGGTTTAATTAGAGTAATGCTTGGTGGCCTTACTCCAGAAGAGGATGCTATTGTTGATAGAGCTCTTACCGAGACTTATGCTATAAAAGATATTACTTCAGAAACAGAAAGTTTAGAAAATATAGAATTCCCAATATTAAAAGATTTTGCTGATATTCTTTCTGGTATTGAAGGAAGTGAAAATATTTCTCAAAGATTATCAAAATATATTGATGGAGTATGGTCAGGATTTATAGGACAACCATCAAACATAGATATTAATAAAAAATTAATTTGTTTTTCTATTCGTGATATGGAAGATGAATTAAAACCTGTGGCTATGTATATTATTACTCACTTTATTTGGGGTGAAATAAGAAAAGAATTAAAAAAGAGATTATTAATTATTGACGAGGCTTGGATAATGATGAAAAATGAAGATACCGCATCATTTCTCTTTGGTATGGCAAAAAGAGGTAGAAAATACTATTTAGGACTTGCTACTATTACTCAAGATGTTGGTGATTTTTTACGTTCTCCGTATGGTTTACCTATAATAACTAATAGTAGTATGCAATTATTATTAAAACAATCTCCTTCTAGTATAGATTTGGTTCAAAAAACTTTTAATTTAACAGATGAAGAAAAATATTTATTATTACAATCTGGGGTAGGAGAAGGTATATTTTTTGCTGGGCAAAAACATGTAGCTATAAAAGTTATATCTTCTTATGTGGAAGATCAAATCGTAACAACAAATCCAGAACAACTTTTAGCTGCAAAAAAGAGAAGGGAAGAGGAAAATGCTGGAGTGTAATTATTTGATATAATATATATAATGAAAAAAATAAACATATCTTTCCAAACTTCTTTTACTATCTTTTTTCTTTTTATACTTGTGGCACAAATTTTTATTTTAAAAGTTTCTGCACAGAGTTTAGGGGTAAGTACAAATATTAATCTTGATTGGCAAGTGCTTGATAGTTATGTTCCTCTTTTTTACGAAGGAAAACCTCTTCCTGGAGAGGAAGCTGCTATAAAAGTTATGGCGAATGTAGAAGTAAATACTCCAGCTGGAACATTTGATGCATCAAAATTTTTCTATTCTTGGAAAATAAATGATTATTATAGTAATACTTATTCAAAAACTGGTGGAAATTTTCTAATTTTTCCACTTGATGAATTAGTAAATCAAAATATTATAGAATTAAAAGTCTATACAAATAATACACTTGAGACTTTACTTACTGAAAAAAGAATAACTATCTACCCAAGGGTATCTAAAGCTTTTCTATACAAAGATCTAGGTAACCCAATACTAACTTATGCAAATGCGATAAATAAAAGATATGAAAATTATACTGTATCAAGAGGGGAGAGTTTTAATATTAAAGCTGAACCATTCTATTTTTCTACAAATAGAAGTACAGATTCAAATCTTTCATATATTTGGTCAGTAAATAAAATTCCTGGAAATACAAATTCTACGAATATTTTTTCATATTCTGCACCTACAAGTGCTTATAATAATTTTGGAGTAGGGGTAAAAGTTACCAACAAAAGTAAAACCTTACAATCTAGTGAAGAAAATTTGAATTTTGTATTCAAATAATTAAACTTTTAATATGTTAAAATGTAATTATTATGCTTAAAAGATCAATAATCATTTCTGTTTTTTTAATAATTTTTAGTATAACCTTTAATTTCACTTATTCTCAAACACCAACTTCTACTGAAGTCACAAGTACGACTTCTAGCTCTACAAATTCTACCCCTTCAGAAGAAAGTGGCGATGTATATACTAGAGCTAATGAAACCTATAAATATGTTTCTTCTTTTGATGGATCAGAAACTGTAAAAACTTTTGATAATCAAAACACAAGAGATGTGGGAACAGTATTTAATTATTTGTTAACATTAATGGCAGTGGCTATTGTTTTATTAGTTATTTATAGACTTCTTCAAGGGGCTGTGATCAAAGGCACATTTGATAATATTTACGATCAAACAAAAGGAAGAAGTTATATTAAAACAGCAGGCACAGCTCTAATTATATTTATTTTTGCTTATGCAATTCTTTCCTTTATTAATCCAGATCTAACAGGTTGGACTGTGGCTACAGAATATGCTGGTAAAGTTAGAATTGAAGGAGTAAATAATGGTGGAACAGGAGGATCTGGAGCTTATACTTCAGCCTATGCATGGCAATGTCCTATAAATCCAGGAGGTTTTGATGAAACGCAAAAATATGTAAAAAAAGTACAAGGATATCAAAAAGAAAAACCATGGGAAGGAAGTGGTCCAAATTCTGGTTGTAAAAAATATGACGCCGAATTTACTAAAGTAGCATCAGAGTCGGGTATACCAAAAGATTTTCTTATGGCTATAGGTACACAAGAGTCTGGAGCTTGTAGTAGTTTATCTGTAAAAAGTGATGCTAATGCGTATGGTTTAATGCAAATATTAGATGGTACAGCAAGTAGTGCGGGTTGTGACTCTGATTGGAAAAGTACTGGTTATAAACAAATTTCTTGTGCTGCAAAAGTTATAAAATCAAAACAATCTTTACATCAAAGTAAAAATAGACCATCTATTGGATTCACTCTTAGTGGAACAATACAAAACATAGAAGGGTATACATTTGACACTGGAAATGCAAACTTGATAGCTTCATATAATGGAGGGCCAGGTGAAGGAACAACTAAGGATGGAAAAAAACAAGCTTTTGCAGCTTCTAGTGATTGTAAAGGATCAACGGGTAGTGGATCACTATATGGGTCTCAGGCCTGTACAACCCTAGTTAAAGACTTAAAATCTTCAGATTTGGTAAGTTTGTCGGGAAAAATAAAGTGTAATGAAAATAATGCTAATCCAACAAGATGTACCGTTAAAAAAGAATTTTTAGATAGTTTAGTAAGTTTAAATGAGGCATACAAAGCAAAATTCAACAAAGAAATAGAAGTAACATCTTCATACAGAACTCAAAACTACCAGAAAGAACTATGTGGAAGAACTTCTGGGGAGTGTGCTTCTGGTTGTAGTAATCACATGACAGGAATGGCTGTGGATTTTACAAATGCAACTATTGGCATGTGTAAAAAAGAAGATACATGTACAAGTGAAGAATTTAAATGGTTAAAAGAAAATGGGGGTAAATTTGGAGTTGGTTTTTATAATAATTTAGGTACGAAAGATAACATTCATTGGTCATATAACGGAAGATAAAAATATGGAGCAAGAATTAATTCAAAACCAAACACCAAAGGAGGAATCAAAATCTTTTTTTAAAAAATATAAAAAAGAAATAATTATTATTACTTTAGCAGTATTAGTCTTTGGTTTACTTGTTTATTTCTTATTTTTTAATAAAAAGGAAAGTGCAAATACTGACAATAGTGGAAATCCTGGTCTACCTACTTTTAGCTTTAGTAATTTATTTAATAGTATTTTTGGTGGAAATAATGAAGATAATAATAACAATACAAATGAAGATGAGAATGGTGTAATTGGAGATTATTATTTTGAAGGATTAATAAAAGTATGGGATAGACCAGTTGCAGGTTATGGATTTTATAATAAAACTTATACTTACAAATATATAGATGAAGAAACTAGTGAAGAAAAAACTGGAACAGACAATAAAACAATTTTACAATTCGTAGATAGCGAGACTGGATATATTTATGAGAAAGATTTATGGGATCCTCAATCTTCTCCTGTACAAGTTACAGAAAAATCTTACCCAAATGTAGTTAGGGCATACTTTATGAATGATAAAAATGGAGGAAAAAGTAGAGTATTTATGCAGTATTCGGAAGATAATACGATTAAAACTGTATCTGCAATAGTTCCAGAATATCATGGCTCCACTGCTAACCTTCTAAATATTGCAAACTTACCAGATAATATAAAATTTATAACCACTTCACCTGATGCTAAAAAAGTTGCATATGTAGTTACTAAAAACAAAACTACAAATGGTTTCCTAGATACTTATACAGATTGGTATTATATAAGTGATGTAAATGAAACTTATGGAAGCAGAATTTATTCTTCAGAGTTATCATATTGGAAATTATCTTTATTAAATAATGGCACCGTATATGCTTATACAACCCCAACATATTATGAAGTAAATAATTTATATAAATTAAATACTGGAAGCTCATCTTTAGGTAAACTTAGTCAAGTATACGGAAATCATAACGGAATGTATTTTAATATAAATAATAGTAATATTTTAGTATCTATAATGACTGGAAACGGATTAAAAACTTATAAAAAATCTTTTGATAATAAATCTTTTACAGATTATGATTTATCTTCTTTGAATTTTAATACTTTGATTGATAAATGTGGTCAAAATGATAGTAATGGAGAAAATATAATAATATGTTCCGTACCAAAAGAAATCAAAACTTATGAGTATGGTCTTCCAGATGCTTGGTATCAAGGTATGACCACTTGGGATGACAACTTATATCTTGTAAATAATGATTATCCTTATGGGCAATTACTATTTGATATTCGTAATGATAGTGAATATCAGGATATTATTGATGGAAAAAATCTTAATATAAACAATTTAAAAACTCACTTAGCTTTTATAAATAAAAATGACGGATCACTTTGGACACTTAATATTGCAAATATACTTTCTAATGAATCTGGTGATTAAAAAATAATAAAAAAGGGTGGCACCTTCGGTGCCACCCTTTTTTATTATTTTTCGTCTTGATGCTTTTTAATAAATCCTTCAATATTTAATTTTCTTTTAATATAAATATCTTGCAAAATATTTAATATATTGTTTGTTGCCCAATATACTCCAAGTACGGATGGGAGAACGGCAGCGGAAATACCAGAAATTACAGGAAAAAAATAAACCATTTGGGTTTGCATATTTCTAGCAAAGACCGCTTGGAAACTATCATCTCTTTTACCGTCTTTTTTATGAGACATTCTTTTAAATGTACTAGCTTGCATTTTTGCAAAAATAAACATAGTAATACCAGTCACAACTCCTACTTCCCAATATTTTTGAGACAGATCTAAAAATCCAAAAGCTAGATGTTTTACAGTTTCAGGAAATTTGTTAAATGAGTAAAGTAGATCAGGATTATTTGTAACTCCATCTCTAAAAACATAATAAAGTGCAAAGAAAATA
>CAZIHL010000001.1:69776-149850 GCA_964538815.1 uncultured Candidatus Saccharibacteria bacterium | reverse complement strand
GATTTTCTTGAAAGTGCGATCTCTGACTATAACGCTATGTTCGGTACTTCATACGATACCTCCTCTGATAAATTCCAAAACTATTACAAGGACGTAAGTCAAAGAGTTAAAGATCGAGAAATTGATATTTTGATCGTTGTGAATATGTTCTTAACAGGATTTGATGCTACCACTCTCAATACTTTATGGGTAGATAAAAATCTTCGTCTACACGGTCTTCTTCAGGCATATTCAAGAACGAATCGTATATTAAACAGCGTGAAAACTTTTGGTAATATTGTCTGCTTTAGAAATTTGGAAAAAGCTACTAATGAGGCGATTGCCTTATTTGGAGATAAAGAAGCAAGCGGTATAGTGCTTCTTAAGGCATATACAGACTATTACAATGGTTATAAAGATGGTGATAAAGAAATACGCGGATACAAGAGCCTTGTAGATGAATTGCTTGAGAAATTCCCTATAGGAGAAAGAATACTGGGAGAGCAGAATCAAAAAGATTTTATAAAACTATATGGTGCTATTCTTCGTGTTAAAAATATTCTCGTAACTTTTGATGAATTTGCGGGGAATGAAATTCTCACTGATCGTGACGTACAAGATTATCACAGTATGTATATTGATTTGTACAACGAATTCCGCAAAAGTATTGAGGAAGAAAAAGAGAATATCAATGAAGATGTTGTCTTTGAAATGGAATTGATAAAACAAGTTGAAATAAATATTGACTATGTTTTAGGTCTTATAAAGAAATATCATGAAGATCATGTAAAGAATAAAGAACTTCTACTTGATATTAATAAAGCAATCGATTCGAGTGTAGAATTGCGTAATAAAAAGGATCTCATTAATCAATTCATTACTACTCTTGATGTTCATTCTATCGTTGACGAAGATTGGCAAAAATTCGTTGAAGAAAAGAAGATCGAAGAGCTTGATAAAATCATTGAAACTGAAAATCTTGACCCTGAAGCGACATATGCGTTTATTAAAAATGCATTTCGAGATGGTGGCGTCCCTGCAACAGGCACCGCTATAAGTAAAGTATTGCCACCAGTATCTCGATTTTCTCCAACAGGTGAAAGAACAAAAAAACGGGAAAGTGTGTTAAGGAAATTATCTGGTTTTTTTGAAAGATTCTTTGATATATCTAATGATAAATTTAATTAATTTGGATTTTAAAATGCTATAATTACCCCATGAACAACTTTCAAACTCGCTATCAAAAACTCAATCCCGAACAAAAAATGGCTGTTGATACTATAGAAGGGCCAGTACTTGTTGTCGCTGGACCTGGATCGGGAAAGACTGAATTATTATCACTTCGTACTGCAAATATTTTAGAAAAGACTCAAATGAATCCTAGCAATATTTTGCTTTTAACTTTTACAGAAAATGGGGCAAAAAATATGCGAGAAAGACTTGTTGGAATGATAGGCGAAGCTGGATATAGAGTCGCTATTTACACTTTCCACGCTTTTGCATCGGATGTCATAAATAAATATCCTGAATACTTTTTTGATGGAGCGAGCTTTCGGCCAGCGACGGAGATTGAAAAAGTAAGTATTATAGAAAATATACTTAAGACTTTACCAAGAGATAATCCTCTTAGCTCTTTACATCCAGAAAAAGGATTTGTATATATTCATGATATTATAGCTACTATTTCGGCTTTAAAAAAAGGAAATTTGTCAGGAATAGAATTTAAAAATAAAATTGAAGAGTATAAAAAAGAAGGAGAAGAGATAAATAAAAAAGTAGGAAAACATTTTTTAAGTATTGCCGGAAGAAGTAAATATGAAATGTTGCGTAATGCATTTTTAGAAATATATAATGAATTAAAAAATCTAACAAAAAAAGAAAATGCTACTGCAAAATTTTTATTAAATACATTATCGCTTGAAATAAAACAAGCAGAAGAAGTAGGAAAGGGAAACAATCTTACAAAATGGAAAAATGACTATTTCACAAAAGGAGAAGAGGGTAATTTTATTTTGAAAAATTGTAAAGAAGAAAAAATAGAAAAATGGATAGCTTTTTCAGATGTATATGATAAATATAATTTAAAAATGTATATTGAAGGCTTGTACGACTTTGACGATATGATATTTAAAGTTGGGCGTGAATTAGAAAATAATCAGACTCTTAGAGCAGAGCTTGCAGAAAAATATCAATATATCATGATAGATGAATTTCAAGATACATCTGATGCACAGTTTAATCTTATTAAAAATCTTACTAATGAATCAGTAAATGAAGGTAATCCAAATATTTTGGCAGTAGGTGATGATGATCAGGCTATTTTTAAATTTCAAGGAGCAGAGCTTGATAATATTACAAAATATATAGAGATTTTTCCTAAAGTAAAATTTATAACTCTTAATAAAAATTATCGTTCTACTCAAAATATTTTAAATGAAGCAAGAAGAATAATTACTAAAATTGACGATAGACTTGAAACTCGTTTTTCTCAAATAGATAAAAATATAAAAGCTGAAAATAAAGAGTTAATACCAGGAGATATAATAGAAAAAAGTTTTGATAACCCGTATTCTGAAATGGATTTTATAGCAAAAGAAATAAAAAGTATTTTAGAAAAAGGAATTAATCCAAAAGAAATATCTGTTATTTCTAAATCTCATATTAATTTAAAAGAAATAGCTAATGTTTTAAAAGAATACAATATTCCATATAGTTATGAAAAAGAAGAAAATGTTTTTGATAAAGAACCAATTCGTGAACTTATAACTATTGTTGATTTTGTATCAAGCTCACTCGATAATTTAAAAGAAGTACTTTTACCAGAAATATTATCTTTTAAATTTTGGGATTTGGAAAGGATTGAAATATGGAAAATAGCCGAAAAGGTAAAAGTAGGGGAAATAGAGATTGATGAATTTGGTGACAAAATATATAAAAGACTTTCTTGGCTTTCTGTCATGCTTAAGAGTGAAAATGAAAAAATTAAAAGTATTGCAAACTTTTTAATTGAGCTTATAGCTGATTCACAATCTTTACCACTATTACATTTATTAGACAAAATAATTGGCACTAAAGAATGGGAAATAGACAATCAAATAGATGATGAACAAATAGAAAAAATTGAAAAAAAAGAAAATCATTTTATCTCACCATTTAGAAATTATTATTTTGGAAAAGATAATTTTGATCATAATAAACCAGTATATCTTGATTTTCTTTTTGCATTACGTACTTTTATTGGAGCTCTTCGTGAATACAGATCGGGGAATATTTTATATGCAAAAGATTTAGAAGAATTTATAAATATTTATGAAAATAATAAAAATTTAACACTTTCAACAATTTCTCCATTTGCAACAAGCGAAGAAGCTATAATACTTCAAACAGCTCACAAAAGTAAAGGTTTAGAATATGAATATGTTTTTATTTTAAATTCTGATGAAGATGAATGGAATGGTAAAAAAAGAGATAATAAAATCGGTATGCCTATTAGTATGCCACTACTTCCAACAAAAGATGATATTTCAGACAGAGTTAGACTTTATTATGTAGCAATGACTCGTGCAAAGCATACTTTATATATAACTCATAATAAAGAAAAATTTTCAAAACTTTTAAAAGATAAGGAAGAAAATACAAAAGAAAAAAATGATTTGAATAAAAATATTTTAAACTCTTTATATATAAAAGAAAGAAAAGATTTGATGGAAAATGAAAAAGTTTTATTAAAAAGACTTTTAGAAAATTATAAAATGCCTGTCACACATATTATAAATTTTTTAAATATTGGTAAAATTGGTCCTGAAAAATTTATTGAGCAAAATTTATTGCGTTTTCCGCAAGCACTCAGCCCATCAAGTGTATATGGTTCAGCAATGCATAAAGCGATAGAAAATTATTTCAAATATAAAAAGAAATATGATGAAAATCCACCTTTTGAAAAAGTTGTAGGATATTTTAAAAATGCATTAAATATAGGTACATTAAATAAAATAGATTTTGATAAATATTATGAGTCAGGAATAAAAAATTTAGAAATATATATTAAATATTTAGAAGAGAAAGAGTATAAGCCAAAAACAGAAGTAGAAGTTGATTTTAAAAATCAAGGAGTCTCTATAGATAGTACAGAATTAACCGGAAAAATAGATAAAATAGAAATAGAAGGAAATAAAATAAAAGTAACAGATTTAAAAACAGGCAAAAGTTTTAAAGATTGGACTAATGGAGATAATCCTTATGACAAAATAAAATTACATTTTTTTAAATATCAGTTAGCTTTTTATAAAATTTTATTAAAAAATTCTAGAAATTATAATGAATTTGATTTTGATTCTGGAATTATAGAATTTGTAGAAGCTGATAATAAAAATAGAATAAATGTTTTAAGTTTAGAAAATAATAAAGAGTTTGAGGAAATTGTAGAAAGAGTAAAAGCTTTAACCAAAGTTATTTATAAAAAAATAATGGATTTAGATTTTCCAGATACTAGTAGATATAAAATAAATGAAAAGACAGGTGAAGAAAAAAGTGAAATATCTTTGAAAGATATTGAAAGATTTGAAGAGGATTTATTAAATGGTAATATATAAAAATATGGCATACGATCCTTATACAGCTGTCTGGCTATCTCATTCAAGTATAAATGATTTCCTTTCTTGTAAAAGGCTTTATTATATTAAAAATATATTTAAAGATCCTAACAGTAAAAAAAGAATAAATATTGCTTCTCCATATTTAAGTCTTGGTGTTGCAATACACAATACACTTGAACCACTTAAAAATATAGAGTCAAATAAAAGAAAAGAATATATCAATAAAAATTTAATCGAAGATTTTAAAAAAGAATTTGAAAAATTCCACGAAAAAAAAGGAGGTTTTACCAGTGAAGCAGAAGAAGAAAAATTTTTTCTAAGAGGTCAGAAAATGATAGAAAAAATTATTTCAGATCCAAAAATTTTAACAAATAAAGTAATACCAGAAAAATATTTTTGGAATAGAAATATACATAAAGGATTTAATCCTAATTATCCTATAAGTGAAGAAGAAAATCTTGTTTTAAATGGAGCTATAGACTGGATAGAATATTTAGAAGAATATAATGCTATGAGAATCGTAGACTTTAAAACAGGTAGAAATGATGAAGATGAAGACTCTTTTCAGTTACCAATCTATTATTTACTAATTTCTACACTAGACGAGAAAAAGAAATTTAAGGTAAAAGAAGTAGCATATTGGTATCTTGATCACGATAATAAAAAAGAAGGAAGTGAACATGATGAATTTCAGATTATACCAATAGATGAAGGAAAATTAGAAGATATAGAACTAGCAAAAGAAAAAATTATAAAAATTGGAAAAGAGATTAAAAAATTCCGTGAAGCTAAAGAATACAAATGTAACAGAGAGGAAATAGAAGGGGAAGGGTGTAAACATTGTCAAAATTATGAAAAAGTTTATAGATTTATAGAAAAAAGAGAGCTTGAAAAAAAAGAAAATACTAAAACTATACTTCTTGATGAAGAAGAAAATAATGTTGAGTATGTTGGTGTATCAGACTATGGTCAAGATATGTATTTTGTGAAATAAAAGCCGTGATAATTCACGACTTTTGATATTCTATTAATTTTTTATTTCTTTTAAAAATTTCATCTTCAATAAAATTTCTTAGATTTATTTTAGAAAAAATGGAATCCATTATTATCTTTCTTTCCAAGGAATTATACTGATGTTTATTTATATCAAATCTCATAAGAAGTTTTTCAATATTATGAATAACTTTTGGATCAGCTAATTCTATTTTTATTTTCTTAACAGAATTAGACATTTCTTCAATCATTTCTAACTCTTTCTTTCTTCTGTCTAAAAAATTTAATTTTAATAAATCATTAAATCTTTTTTCTCCAAAAAATTCTTTCAGAACCAAATAATTAATATCATCAAGCATTTTTTGAAGTTCATCAGTTTCCATTTCGTAAATTTCTTTTTCTTTTTTCTTTTTGAATATATTTTTAAACATTTGAAAAGGTTTTAAAGTATTTTTGGCAAAATCGCCACTTATATAAGTATACAATAAAGATATTATGCAGTCAACCCAATAAGTCGTAGTGAATTATAATCAATTTTTATTTTAAAATCATTTTCTAGCTTTTCTTTTTTTGCTTTTAATCCAACATTTTCACTATATACTTTTTTTATTATTTTGATTTGATCTTTATTATATTTTTTTTCTATATCTTCTGCGATATATTTTATATCTTCCACGTTTATTTCTCTCGCTTCAAAAAGCTCTTCTATATGACTAATCACAGTCTGTATTGTCAGTCCTCTTTTTTCTGCAATTTCTTTTGGAGTTAATTTTTGTTTTAATAAATCTTTTGTAATGCTTGTTGTCTTTATTTTCTCTTTCTTTTCAAATTTCTCTTCTACTATTTCTTTTTCTAAAAGGTCTCCGTCGCAAGCTAAAATAAAAGCTTCTTGTTTTTTGATTAATTCTTTTTTTGGTTTTCCATCATCATCTAAATATTTTTCGAGAGCCATGCTTGCTCTTTTTGCTTTTTCTCTAAAAATTTTATCTTGGGCTAATACACTTTTATTTATTTTCAGTGCGTCAGGATGAATTCCAACAAGCTTTATACTTTCAAATTTACGAACTCGAGAAAGAGCTACATAACCCATTCCAGATCCAAAAGCTTTTGACAGGTCAATAGAAGCTGCGTCAAGAGTCATTCCTTGTGATTTATGTACTGTGATAGCCCATGCATAACGAAGAGGAATCTGAGAAATTTCCGCCATAACTTTACCATCATCATTTGTATATTGCCATGTTTCAAGCGCTACATTTATGTCTCTACCATTAAAAGTTTTTACTATTGGCATATTTGAAATATCAAAACCTATAACTTCTCCAAGAGTTCCATTTTGATATTCTTTATTTTTATCATTTTTTACAAAAATAACTTTTGTGCCAATTTTCAAATTTAATATTTCTGGTGCAAGACAATTATTTTTTAAAGCTTCTATTAAATTCTTTTTACCACTACTTTGCATTTCATAAGAATATTCTTCGATGCTTGATAGAGAAATATATTTTTGAACATTAATTCCATCTACATCTATATTATGAGTATAGAGTTTTAAAACATCTCCTCCAAACACTTCTTCATTTGTATCAATATTTATTTCTTCTTCTATGTCTCGCACACTTTGGCTTAATACTTCATATATTTTTTCTGTTTCTCTTTCAAAGCGAATATTATTTAAAATTTTTGTTAATCTTTCATCTTCTTGACGATAATTTTCTTCAAGATAACAGATAACAGGATTTAATTCTTTCCATGCTTCACTATTGTAGGCGAACTCTTTACTTTCGTCAGGAATTTCATCACCGAACTTTTTTACGACAGGTGGAAGTTGAAAGAAATCTCCACAAAAAATTATTTGTACTCCACCAAATGGTAAAGAGTTGCTACGAAACTTTTTAAATAAAGTATTCACCATATCAAGACGTGATGCGTGAAGCATTGATATCTCATCTATTATTAAAACTTTTGCTTCATTATATCTTTTATATAGTCTCTCATTTTGCTCTAGTTTATCAAGGGCCCATCTATCAAGCTTTTCATATACACCGATTCCACTCCAAGAATGAATTGTTTGTCCACCAATATGAGTCGATGCGATACCAGTTGAGGCAGTAATAGCAGGATAGATAGAATGACTTTTTAAATAATTTATATATTGATTTAAAACATAAGTTTTTCCAGTACCAGCAGCACCAGTCAAAAATACAGAATGCCCCATTTTTAAAATGTCCAATGCTTCAGATTGAGTCATATTATTTCAATTTTAGCATAAAAAGTGTTATTTTATAGATATGGATTTAAATATATTTAAAAAAATATCTTATAAGAATAAGTCTAAAGAAGTTGATTTTTCTTTTGGTTTAACAGAAGGAATGGTCCGAAATATATCAAAAGACAAGGATGAGCCAGAATGGATGCTAGAGAAGCGTTTAGAGGCTTATAGAGCATATAAAAGAGCACCACTTCCATCATGGGGGCCGAGTTTGAAAGATTTAAAGCTTGAAGAAATTATTTATTATGTTTCTCCAGAAATGAAAGAACAAAATAGTTGGGATAAAGTACCAAAAGAAATTTCAGATACTTTTGAAAAGCTTGGCATACCAAAAGCTGAAAGGGAATACTTGGGTGGAGTAGGGGCTCAATATGACTCTGGTGTTGTGTATCATTCGATCAAAGACTCACTCAAAAAGCAAGGAGTAATTTTTGAAAATATGGATACTGCTCTTAAGCTTTATCCTGAAATGGTAAAAAAATATTTTATGAGCGATTGTATAAAAGTGAACGAGCATAAATTCGCATCACTACACGCTGCATGCTGGAGTGGAGGCACATTTATCTATGTCCCAAAAGGAGTAAAAGTAAAAATGCCATTACAGTCATACTTTAGAATGAATCAAGAAAAAGGAGGTCAATTTGAACACACAATAATAATTGCTGACGAGGATAGTTATGTTGAATATATTGAAGGTTGTTCTGCACCAAGATATTCTTTTTCAGCTCTGCATGCTGGAGGAGTGGAATTATTTGTTATGAAAGATGCAAAAATAAAATACTCAAGTATCGAAAGCTGGAGTAAAAATGTTTATAATTTAAATACTAAAAAAGCACTCGTCTATGAGAGAGGGGAAGTTGAATGGTTAAATGGAAATACTGGGTCATCAACAACAATGCTTTACCCGTCATCTATACTTCTTGGCGAATATGCTAAAAGTGAAAGTCTTGGTATCGCTATGGCAGGACGAGGACAAAATCAAGATGTTGGAAGTAAAGTTATACATCTCGCACCAAATACTTACTCAGTTATAAAATCAAAATCAATTGCTAAAAATGGAGGTGTGTCTACTTATCGTGGATCAGTAGAAATAGGAAAGAGGGCAACTAACTCAAAAGTTGTAGTAGCTTGTGATACACTCATAATGGATAAAGACTCAAAAGCACTCGCCATACCAGTAAATAAAGTATCAAACAAAGATGTAGAAATTTCTCATGAAGCGAAAGTCGGACAACTCTCTGACAAAGAAATTTTTTATGCAAATCTTCATGGGTTTGATGAATATGCTGCGCAGAGATTAATCGTTGGAGGATTTGCAAGTGAAATAATAAAAAAACTACCGCTGGAGTACGCGGTAGAGCTTAATAAACTTATTGATCTTGAGATAGAAGGAATGTAAAATATGAAAGAATCTAAAAAAATATCTTACGGATTAAAAGTAAATACTGATTTTACAGAAAGCGAGATAAAGAAAAATACTCATGTTATTAATATTGATAAAAGAGAGCATTTAGAGATTCGTGAAGAAAAATTTGAAGGAGATTTTCTCTCTCACTACGAGATCAATTTAAATGTAGAAGGCGCAAGTGTAGAATTTATTGGAAGATATAAAGCAAATGAAAGTCTTGTAGATGTGTCATGTGAAGTAAATCACAATGCTGACAACACAAAAAGCTTGATTAATATCCGTGGAATTGCAGAAGTAAATGGGAAAATTATTTCTCGTACAAATATTAAAGTAAAAGAAGGAGTAAAGGGGATAGATGGAGAAGAAAAATGTAAATATATTTTTGCGGTGGATGAAAATAGAAATACTGGTGAGATAGACGCTATACCAAGCCTTGATATAAATAGTCATAAAGTACAAGTATCTCACGCTGTATCAATTTCTAAAATAAAAAAGACCGACATATTTTATGTCGGCCTTCATGCTTTTTCAGAAAAAGATGCGGAAATTTTTCTTAATAATAATATTCTTCAGAATTTTCATCTTTAAATTCTCTATTCTGTTTAGGTGGAGAAATTAAGATTTCTTTTCTGAAATCTCCATAATATTCAGGATATTTATTTTTTACATAATTAGAAAAACGAAATTTTTCCATAGGACTTAAATGTCCAGAACATATATTTATTATATCTTCTTTACTTGCTTTATAATTTAAATTTTCAACTAAAAATTTAAATATATCAATTTTATTTATATTCTCATTTATCTTTATTAGAGAAACTAAAAAAGATAGTATCTCTTCTTTTTGTTTTTCTAATAAGATTATTTTTTCTTCTGATTCTTTTTTATTCATCTGGAAATTTTTAAAAAGTACAAAATAGATTTATTCTTAATAAGAATAAGAAAAAAAATACCAGTTGTCAACTTTATAAATCTTAATTTTATGATATTATTTGAATATTAATTAATTATTATTTTTACAAGATTATGTTGGATATTAAATTTATTAGAGAAAATCCAGAAATTATTAAAATGGCTGCAGAAAAAAAACATATTGATTTTGACGTGCAAAAATTAATTGAAATAGATAAAAAAAGAATAGAATATTCTCAAAAAATAGAAGAGCTTCGCTCAAAGCAAAATTTAGTATCAGGAGAAATAACAAAAGTAAATCTAGAAGAAAAACAAAAAAAGATAGAAGAGATGTCTCTTGTAAAAGAAGAAATAAAAAAGCTAGAGCCAGAATTTGAAAAAATAATAAATGAGTGGAGAGCTTTAATGCTTCGTGTACCAAATATACCAGACATATCTGTCCCAGACGGAGATTCTGATGAATATAATCAAGAAATAAAAATTTGGGGGGAAAAACCTATTTTTTCTTTTATTCCAAAAGATCACATTCAAATAATGGAAAATCTTAAAATGGTTGATTTTGAGAGAGGATCAAAAGTTCATGGATTTCGTGGATACTTTTTAACAGGAGAAGGAGTCCAACTTTGTTTTGCTATTTGGAATTATGCATTAAAGTTTTTCGGAGATAAAGGATATAATCCTGTGATTCCTCCTGTAATTGTACGAAAAGAAAATCTTTATGGTACAGGACATCTTCCAGGAGATACTGATGATTATTATGTAACTCAAGATGATGACGCATTAGCGGGTACAGCAGAAGTGCCTTTAATGGGTTTCCATCGAGACGAAGTATTAGATAAAAAAGATTTACCAAAAAAGTATTTAGGATTTTCACCATGCTTTCGAAGAGAAGCAGGAAGCTATTCAAAAGATACAAAAGGGTTGATCCGTGTGCATGAATTTTATAAATTTGAACAGCTTATTCTCTGTGAAGCTTCTCACGAAGAATCTGTAAAATATCATGAAGAATTAAATAGAAACACAGAAGAATTTATCGAGTCTATGCATATTCCATATCACACTGTTATCAACTGCGGCGGTGATCTTGGACAAGGACAAGTAAAAAAATATGATATTGAACTTTGGGTACCAAAAGAAGAAAAATATAGAGAGATTTCTAGTGCTTCATATTTTCATGATTTTCAAGCAAGAAGAAGTAATATTAAATATCGCGACGAAGATGGAAAAACTCGTTATGTGCACTCTTTAAATTGTACAGCTATACCTACACCTCGTATTTTGGTTTCTCTTGTTGAGAATTTCCAAAATGAAGACGGTAGTATTACTATCCCAGAAGCTTTAAGACCATATATGGATGGAAGAGAAAAAATACAATAATTATTATTTAAATAATACAAAAATGAAAAATAGAAAAAGAAGAAAATTAAAAAAAAGTTTTAAGAGATTTTTATTTATCTTTCTTTTGGCTTTAATTGTCCTAATTTTATATTTTTTAAATAAAGAAAGAGTCATTGATTTAAATAATCTTTGGCAAGACACAAAATCTATTTTTGTAAAAAATAATAATTCTGAAAATATTGTAGAGAACACGGATAATAATGATTTTGTTTCTATTTTTAAAACTAGACTTCCAAGTAAAGATTTAGAATTCTCTTCTTCTAGTGAAATTTTATCAAATGGAGATATGAAATTATTTTTAAATAATACAAAAGATAACTCTGGATATATTTATGTAAATATAAATGATAAAGCTGATTATGTTTGGATAACTTTTGTTTCAGTAATTGATGTTGAACCATTAAAGACAAAAATCAAAAATGATTTAGAAAACTTAGACTATATAGACTTAAGATTTTCAAATAAAGTTTTTTATAAATTTAAAAATGCAAATCTTAATATTGTATCAAATGAAAAAAAATCTGACGAAAAATCTATAAAAAATACAAAAAATACTAACGAAACAGCGTCTTCATCTACTATTATTGAAAATTCTTCAACTACAAATATACAATAAATATGGTTAAAAAATTTATAGAAGAATTAAAAAAGAAATCTGAAAAAGGAAAAGCTATTTTAGCGTTAGCTCCAATGGCCGATGTAACAGATCAAGTTTTTAGAAAAATGCTCGCAAAATATTCTCGTCCAGCAGGGCCTGATATTTTTTGGACTGAGTTTGTTTCAGCTGATGGACTCGCAAGCTCAGGAAGAAGTGCATTACTTCATGATTTTGTCTTTGATAAAAAAAGCGAGTATCCAATACTTGCTCAAATATTTAGTTCTAAAAAAGAAAATATTTTAGAAGCTATAAAACTCACTCATAAATTAGGATTTAATGGAGTAGATATAAATATGGGATGTCCTGACAGAAGTATTGAAAAGCAACTCTCTGGGTCCGCTATGATAAAACATCCAAATCTTTCAAAAGAAATTCTTTCTGCTTCAAGAGAGTTAGTAAATGATATAAATAAAAAATCTAAAAGTTATTTTTCTTTTTCAGTAAAAACAAGACTTGGATACAATAAAATTGAATACAAAACTTGGTTTCCAATTATCCTTGATGTAGAGCCTGACATTTTTAGTATTCATCTTCGCACCAGAAAAGAATTGTCTCTTGTGGGAGCTCACTGGGAATTATCAAAAGACATAGTAAAATTTATAAAAAATTATTGCGAAAAAAATAATTTAAAAACTCCTATTATTCTTTTAAATGGTGATATTAAAAGTGTCCGAGAAGCTAAAGAAAAAACTAAAGACAGTGGCGCTGATGGAGTTATGATTGGTAGGGGAGTATTTGGTACACCTTGGTTTTTTGACGAAAAGGAGTTTGAAAAAAGAAATGATCAAAATATTGAAACAAAAAAGGGGAAGAATAATATTTTATTTAGACTAGAAGTAATGAAAGAACATACTAAACTTTTTGAAAAGAAATTAACTAAAATAAAAAGTTTTAATATAATGAAGAAGCATTATAAGGCGTATGTGAATGGATTTGATGGAGCAAAAGATTTAAGAAATGATTTAATGAATGGTAAAGATTATAAAGAAATAAAAAAGATAGCAGATGAATTTATAAAAAATAAATTAAAATAAAAAACACTTTTAATTATTTGAATTAAAAGTGTTTTTATATTCTTTGGGAATTGAAATTACCTAGAAATAAAAGTATTTAACTTCATTTCTAGATAATATAAATTCTTATAATGTTGTTCTTCTTGAATTCTAGCTTCTTCTAATTTTGAAAGCAATTTTTTAGTTTCCAAGTTACCCCATCCATTTTTTTTTAATTTGAAAATTAAAAATTTTTGGAACCTCATTATAATAAGAATTTTATTTCTTACTATTTCTATTTTTTGGCTTATTTTTTCCATTTGAAAAGAATTTTTAAGTTTTAAAATAATAATTTTACATGTCCTTTTAGATTATACACTATAGATAAATATAAGTCAAGTTTTAAAATGCTTGATTTTTATAGTAAAATCTATATATGAAAACTGATAAAACTACTCAAAATACTCCTCATTTAGCTCTATATAGAAAATACCGACCTAGTGATTTTAAAGACGTTGTAGGCCAAGAATTAGCATTAGAGACACTTAAAAATGCTATTAAAACTGGTAAAATCTATCACGCTTATATATTCTCAGGAGATCGTGGTACTGGAAAGACTACAGCAGCCAGAATCTTTGCTAAAGAGATTGGATGCTCTCCAGACGATATCTTTGAGCTCGATGCTGCTAGTAATAATAGTGTAGATGATATTAGACTTATAATAGACGCAACACAAACTTCAACATTTGGGTCGCGATATAAAGTATACATATTAGACGAAGCTCACATGCTTTCCAAGGCTGCTTTTAATGCACTTTTAAAAACTTTAGAAGAGCCTCCAGCACATGTGATCTTTATACTTGCTACTACAGATAGACATAAGATACCAAGTACAATCATCTCTCGCTGCCAAGAAATAAATTTTGCTTCACCGAGCGTAGATACTATTGAAAAACTCATCACAACTATTTCTAAAAAAGAAGAAATAGAGATTGATGAGAAAGCTAAAAATAAAATTGCTCTTGAAGGTCACGGATCATTTAGAGATACGCTAGGAGTACTTGAAAAAGTTTTTAATACAAGTAATAAAAAAGAAATTACTTTAAAAGACGTTGAAGATATACTTGGAACTATATCTGAAGACGAAGTTTTAACTATTGTAGAAGGTTTAGGAGAAAAAGATATTTCAAAATTACTTGCCGCAGTAAATAATTTAAAACTAGAAACAGCCGCACTTGTAGATAGAGCTTATCTTGATATTGTCCGAATATTTGAACTAGCCCTATATATGAGATTTATAGACACAGCTAAGGCTAACGAAATTTTTGGGAAACAGACAGGGGAAAAACTACTTGTGAAAGCTAAAGAATTATCTGATAAATATCCTAAAATAATCTCATCAAATAATTTATACAAGCTATTAGAGATAGAAAGAAATCTAAACCTAAATACAAATTTAAAGAAAACAGTATTGGTGACAGGATTGATTAGGATTATAGAAGAATAAAAAGAATACAAGTTTAAAAGTCTGAGTTTAAATCTTAGGCTTTTATTTTATTTAATAATAAAGCTTTATTTTAATATATATAGTCGTAAAAGATATATTGTGCGACAATATATATAATTCTCCCCATAACCTTAAATACTTAAAAAGTAGCAAAAAATAAAAAGCCTGTATATTTTTATACAGGCTTTGGATCTACTTCTCCTGCTATTCTTTTTCTTTCTGCTTTGGCGCGACTCTTAATTCTACTTATAAAAGAATTCTTCTCAAGCCATTTATAATGATCATCGATCATAGCCCTTTCTAACATTCTTTGTAGTATCTCCCCTCTTGCTTCTTGAGTTTTTGCTGCAGAGTAATTCTTTTTAAGATCTTCAAATGAAATCATCAATTAAAATTTTAAATTAAAGAACTTGTTTGCAATAACAGTATACACAAATATAAAACAAAACACACGCATTGAGGACGTGTATTTTGTAAATAGTTCCTAGACTATTTTATATTTAATTTTGAAAGGAGAGACAAGAATGTGGGATTTTCTTATCTCCCCTCAATTACAATTGTATCAAGCAGACAAATGTATACAACCTTTACAATAATAAATATATATTGTATTACTTTTTTATTTCAAATTTTTCTAATTCTATTTTTCCACCAGTAATAATCTTTAAAATATTTACTATTAAACTCCAAATCCATTCAAATAAATTTGGAAGTTTAATTTTATTAAAGAAATAAAATGTATTAAAGCCATTTTTGTGATTTCCTTTTACAATAGTCTGGTAGACTACGTAATACCCAAAGAGAAATGCACCTAAACAAAAAAATATAAATCTAAATAAATATATCTCTAATATCATATTATTACCCGAAAAATTTTTCCTTCTCCAAAGTCATATAAAAGCCAAAAACTATACCAATCATAAATAATATGAATAGTAATATAAGAAAATTGGCCAAAGTTATATGTATTAACATGTCCTGCATAATACAATCTTTTTAGAAAAATTACAAGTTAAAATATTAAGAATTTTGTAGATCTTCCAAAGCAAAATTAACTCTATTTTTAGATTCATTTATACCCAAAATTTCAAGTAAGGTCTTTGGATCTGGAGACTTTTCTTTTCCTGATAGTGAATATCGCAATGGCCAAAGTATATCTCCTTTACCTTTCTCTTCTGCTAAACTATAAATCTTTTGCCAAACTTCTTCTATATTTCTCCCCTTTTCTAAAATATTTTTTAAAGAGTTTAAATTTTCTATTGTTTTTTCTTTGTCGGATTTTTTCCAAATTATTTTCGCAATCACTTTTTCAGGAGTAGATGAATCAAAACTAGGAGCTTCTAAGAAATATGAAAATTCTCCAGCTTCATCCATTACTTTCAATTCTCCATAATGACTAATCCTGTCTACTATTATAGGTCGCATTTTTTTAATTAATTCATCACCATATTTATCAGAATTTGGTAAGAATTTCTTAATACATTTTATCTGTTCTTCTTCATGCTGAAGCTTGATATATTCTTTATTAAACCAGTTCAATTTCTCAATATTAAATACAGCCCCTCCTTTTTGGACTTTAGAAATATCAAATATTTTTATTATTTCGTTTAGTGAATATATTTCTCTTTCGCCTCCTGGATTCCATCCTAGGAAAGCTATGAAATTTATAAAAGCATCTTTTAAGTAGCCATTATTTTTATAATATTCAACAGATGCCATTTCGCCATGTTTTCTCTTTGAGAGCTTTTCTTTAGTCTGTGAGAGTATAAGAGGAATATGTCCGTAAACAGGCCTTGGAGCTTCGTTTATTGCCTCCCAGATAAGTATTTGTCTTGGAGTATTAGCAATATGCTCCTCTGCACGAATAATGTGATTTACACCCATTAAAATATCGTCTACTACGTTTGATAAGTGAAATATTGGCTCATCTAAACTCTTTGCAATAACAAAGTCTCCTAAGTCAGTAGTGTCAGTCGAAACTTCACCACGGATCATATCAGTAAAAGTTATAACCTTATTTGGATTTTTAAAACGAATAACTTTTTCTCTCAAAGTTTTTCCTTCTTTTTTAGCTTCTTCTATTTCTTTCTCATCTGTTTTAGAAATATAAGCATGTCCAGTAGTGATTAATTTTTCTAAATAATTTCTATGAACACTAAAATTATCTGACTGTTTTTTAGTCTCATCAAATTCAAATCCAAGCCATAGAAAAGCATCATAAATTCCTTGCGTGAATTCTTCTTTATTTCTTTCCGTATCTGTATCTTCTATTCTTAAAATTATTTTCCCTTCTTTTTGTTTGGTAAAAATATAGTTAAAAAGAGCTGTCCTTGCACCCCCTATATGAAGAAATCCTGTTGGACTTGGAGCAAATCTAGTTATTACTTTCTTGTTTTCTGACATAGTAAAGTGAATTAATATTCAAAATATAGCATAAAATAAAGGTTTTCCCAATTCTTATATATGCGATAAACCAATTTTTACTATTTCTTCTGCAATTTTTTCTGCGGCACCCGGCTTGAAGCTATTTAAATTATTAAACTGCATTAATTCATGTCTTTTATTATCTCCCAAAACAGAATTTATTTCATTTATAAATAAATTTCTTTTTAAATTAATTTCTTCTATCACAATAGAGCAGCCAGCTTTTTCAAAAGTAAAAGCGTTAGTCATTTGATGATTATTATTACTGTTAGTTATAGGTATAATAATCGATGGTATTCCCCAAGCGGAAAGTTCAAACAAACTTGATCCTGCACGAGTTATACAAACATCAGCTACTTCATAATGACGAGAAAGATCTCCAAAAGAAAAATATTTATAATTGTCCCTATAAGGATTATTTTTTAATAATATTTCACTAGAGATTTTAATGGAGTTTACATTATTTGGACCAACTTGATGAATAACATTATACTTTTGTAGTAAATCAGGTAAACATTCTAAAAGCATATTATTGATTGTTTCACTACCTTGTGAACCACCTAAAATCAAAATAGTTTTCTTTTTATCTTCAGAATAATTTATAAACTTTCTGTCTAATTTTTCCTTTGTCGGAAGATACTCTTCCATAATTGGTTGCCCTGTATATGCGGTTTTTTTAATATTAAAATATTTGGTAGCTGCGGCATAACTTACAGCAATACGTTTCGCCAATCTTCCAGCAAATTGAGTTGTTTTCCCAGGGACAGAATCGCTCTCATGTACAAATATAGGAATAAATAAACACTTTGCAGCAAGAGTAACGGGCATACTAGAATACCCTCCTTTTACAAATACAACATCAGGATAAATTATAAATAATTTCCAAAGCGCAACAAAAAAACCAAAAATAGATTTAAATGGATCAAAGAAGTTTTGAATAGAAAAATATAAGCGGAGTTTACCAGCTGGAATCTTTACAAATTTTATTTTTTTACTTTCCAATAAATTTTTATCATAATTTTTATCAGAAAAAAAATATGTTTCAACATTTAAAATTTGTTGTTTTTCTACTTCTTTTATAATTTTTTCCGACACGGCTATTAACGGATAAAAATGTCCACCTCCAGCTCCAGTTAAAACTAATTTCATACATTTAATTTTATCATATTCTGATTTTATATTTTGATATATTTAAAAGTACTCCCAATTCAAACATTATAAAAACAAAAGATGTGCCCCCTTTTGAAAATAAAGGCAAAGGTACTCCTGTTAATGGGGCTAACGCTATAGAAGAACCTATATTTAAAATTATCTGGAAAAAGAAAGTTGAAATTATACCTACAGATAAAAGTCTTCCAAAAGTATCTTGAGACATTTTTGAAATATAAAGCCCTCTACTTATTATAAATAAAAATAAAGTTAATAAAATTAAAGATCCTACAAATCCAAATTCTTCTGCATAAACAGCAAAAATTGAATCTGATATTTGTTCTGGTAAATAATTAAACTTTTGTATAGATTGTCCAAGACCCCTACCGAATAAACCGCCAGACCCTACTGCTATTAAAGATTGATTTAATTGATATCCAGCATCTAAAGACTCTCTAGAAGGGTTCATAAAGGTTAAAAGTCTCTCTTTCATATAAGGCCTCATTTCTACTAAAGTAAAAAATAATAATAATCCTGTGATCGTTAAAAATAAAACATGCTTAGCTTTTGCGCCTCCTATAATATATATTATAAAGACTGGGAATAAAATAATAGAAAAAGTACCAAAATCTGGTTGCAATAATAAAACACTAGCTATCATTAAAACAAAAACAATGAAAGGTATGAGGCCGATTTTAAAATCTTTAAAATATTTACTATACTTTACACAAAAAAAAGACATAAAAACAATACTCCCAAATTTTAATAATTCACTTGGTTGTATTGATAATCCAAAAATATGTATCCATCTATACGCACCATTATAATAAAACTGTAATCCAGGAACAAAAACTGTAAAAGTCATTAAGAAAGTAAATAAAAATATATAAAACGCATATTTTTTATAATATTTATAATTTATTTTAGAACCCAAAAATAAGGCTGTACTACCAAATAAAAAAACAAATATAAGCTGTGATTTTATTATTGAAAAAAATTTCAATTCATCATTTGCTAAAATACCTAATGATGCTGATAAAAAAGTTACTACCCCTATAATTATCAAGATAACTATGGAAATCAATAAATATTTATCTATTTTTAGATTACCAAACAAATTCTTCATAAAAAATATTAAGAAATAATATATAAAGCTATACCAAAAAGAGCAGACATAATGCCAAATATCCAATATCTCATAACAACCTTTTCTTTAGACCACCCAATATAAATAAAAGTATTATGTATTGGAGTTACTGGAAATATTTTTTTCTTTCTAAATTTTTTAGATAATAATTGTATTATTGTTGTAAATTCTGTTAATACAAAAGGCATAGCTATTATTATTAATAATAATACAGCGTTAGTCATAATAGCTATTATGGCTAATAATATAGATAATGGCATATAACCAGTTTCTGATAAATAAAATCTAGCGGGCGGTATATTGAACCATAAAAATGCTAAAGTAGCTCCTACTACTACAAAGCATAAAGTTGCTATATCTATTTGATTATTTATCAAAGCTATAAATCCATAACTAGAAAATAGTATTGCAAAAAGTCCGCCTGACAAGCCATCTAATCCATCTATATTTGAAGCTCCATAAGTGCCCATAAATAATAAAATAAATAATAAAATTATATATTTGCCTAATATAATGTCACCTATAAATGGAATATGTAAAGTAGTGAAATCTAATTTAAAATAAAACCAACATCCTGCCAATATTGCAAAAATAACTATAAAAAACAATCTATATTTTAAAGATAATCCAGGTTCACCATGTTTGTTAGTTATTTTTAATTTGCCAACAGATGCTAAATCGTCCACAGCACCTATTAATGACGCAAAAATAAATATTGCTATCGGTAACCAAGTTTGATTTCTTGAAATAAAATTTAATTTATTAAATATATTGAAACTTAAAATTTCTGAAAGAAAATAATAAAATAAAATTGAAAATAAAACTGAAAAAATTATAATTAAACCCCCCATTCTAGGTGTTTCTCTTTTACCATCATTTAAAATAGATGCTGTTATTGTAGCTTTTTCTCCATCTATTGTTGTAGAAATATTCTTTTTTTTCCACAATTTTGATTTATATAGTATTTTAGAAATAATAGGAGTCAAAAAAACACCAATAATAAATGCTGTGATACTAGGCCACAAAATTTTAAAAATAGATAAAGAAGATAATGCTAATTCTAAATTTTGTGCACTTATTGGTCCTGGCATAATTTTGTTTAGATTGAGAATATTTTTTATTATATCATTATTTTTTTATATGAAATATTGACAATAATTGGATAAATTTTATTTTAAAATATCTTTAGTCATTTTATATAATTTATTAACATCTTCAAATCTATCATTTATAGTTGATCCTAATACTATTATAGCTATAGGCCTGTTGATATCAAAATCAACTAAAATAGCTAAATTACCCCCCGCAATATCAGTATACCCTGTTTTTGAAGCTAACAAACCAATAGCTTTACTGGCATCCTTATTTGTATTTGGAATAGCATAAATATTCTGATTATCAGATTCTATATTTATTTTAGAATTTATAGTATAACTTAATATATCAGGTATAAATATATAAGCTTTAGATAAAAATTTAGCATATTCTAGAGCTGTGCCTGAACCACCTATAACATCTCCATAATCTAATCCGCTTGCTGAATTAAAAGAAAAATTCTGAAAACCTAAACTTTTAACATAATTATTCATTTTTGAAACAAAATCAATATTTTTTTCAAATAAAGAACCAGCTATTATATCCATAGAAGCATTTGACGATATAGTCAGGCCATATTTTAATAAATCTCCTAATTGCCACACCTCGCCTTCTTTTAATCCTGTATCTAAAATTTCATCTTCTCTCATCTTATTACTATCAATAGTTATTAAAGTATCTCTATTTTTAATATTTATAGCTGTGGCTGCTGCTACGACTTTAGTTAATGAAGCTAAAGGTAAAACCGTATTTTCATTTTTAGAAAAAATTATACTATCATTTTTAATATCATACACGATATAGCTTTTAGCTATTATTTTTTGCCCTGTTCTATTATTAATATCTATATCTTTATATTTATGGCTGTAAGAAATATCATTTAAAGTTTTTAGAAATAAATTATCATATTTTTTATTATTTAAAGATATAAATATGTTTGATAATAATAAAGAATTATTAAATAAAATTTTTGGAGTAGATTTAAAAAATAAAATACAAATAAAAAATAGAATTATTAATACAATAGACATTGTATGTATATTATTATATTTTATAATATCTTCTTCTCTTTTTTTCATATCATTATCTTATATTTTTTCTTGATCTTCTTCCATTATTTCTTTTAATCTTTCTTTAAAATCATTACTTATTTTTTCATATTCTGGTAAATCGTTAATTTTAGTTATACCAAGTCTTTGAATAGCGTCTATAGAAAGAACATATTTATCGCCTACTTTTTTTATTAATCCTCTTACAGAAAGAGATCTTATACTTTGTGAAGATTGAATACCTCTAATAAAGGATATTTCATTTTTAGTACAAGCTCCCAAATAAGCACAAATAGTAAGTACTTGTAATGCTGCTGGTGTTAAATCATAACTTAATTCATCTTCTTTAATTTTTTTAGCTAAAAAACCTAATTCTTTTTTAACTGCTAAAGAATATTCTATATTTTCATTATTTTTTAAATTATTTTCTATAATAACTAATCCAATTTCTGCCAATTTATCGTTTAATATTTTTATATTGTCTTTAATTATTTCTGTTGTTATATTTTCATCCTCTAAAAATTCTTTTATTGTATTTATATTAATAGAATCGTTGTATAAAAATAAAATTGCAGATAATTTTGTATAAATATTATTATTTAGATTTTCCATACTTTTATTATATCATTTTATACATTTAAAATATTAATCTCATTATGATTCTCTCCTTGATCAGCACTCACAATACCATTTTTAATTAATTCTAACATTGCCAAAAAAGATACTATAAATGCAGATTTTTTCTCATCCAGTGTTTTACTTTCTTTAGAAATAGAATTAGAAAATTCTTTAAAAGATATACTAAAACTAGCTTTAACTCTATATAATAACTTTTCTATAACATCTTCTATTTTTAAAACTTGTTTTACAGCAACTTGTTTTAAAACCTCCTTTTTAGGAACTTTTAAAAGTGAAGCTATTGCTATAGAATGCAATATAAGTGGATCTACTCTAGTATCCCAAACAAAAACATTTTCTTTATTTTCAACTTTAGATATAGAATATAAAATATTTTTATTGTATATCTTATTTAAAATTTTAGAAGCTTCATATATACTTTTATAAAGTTCTAATTTTTTTTCAAGATTTTGAACTGAAACTTCTTCTTCTTGTGAAAAAGAAATATTAGGAAAAAGAGATTTCGCTTTTATTAACATAAGAGTAGAAGCCACTGATATAAATTGAGAAATATCTACAATATTCTTTTTTTCTTTCAATTCTAGTCCTCGAATATATTCAATATATTTATCAGTCACTTCTGCAAGTGAAAATTCATTTATTGAAAGTTTTCTTTCTTCTATCAATTTAAGTAATTTAAAATAAGGCCCTGAAAATCTTTCCAATTCTACATTGAATCCATTCATCATAATAATAAAATTATATCATGATAAATAAAATTTTATTTACAATTAATTTATACAAATATTTTTATTTATAAATTCTCTAGTAGTTTTACCAAAATAACCAGTTCCAAATTTTAAACCATTAGGAGCTAATATTTTATCTTTATATTTTTCTTGAAACTTTTTTACAGCATTAAATGTAGCTCTACCATACATACTTGTCTCGTTTCCAGAAGATCCTGCTCCGCTAGATGATACAATAAATCCATTTTGGTTTAATAATTTTTGTAATTTTAATACATCATTACCTAGGCTACCAATATCCATATTTTTATTAAATACATAACAACTATTACCTGTGTTTGTATTTGTTGTTGCAGACGGTTCTTTTGTTAATACATTCCATATATTGTGATCATTATTCCCGTCAATTTTAAACATAGCTATTCCAGCTAGTCCATACTTTTTAGCAAGAGTTATCTTTTGTGATATTGCTTCTGCATCAGAATATTCTACATAATAATTTTTCATTACCCCGGGAGTAGTATTTGAAAGATCCGTACTTGATGAATAAGTAAATTCTAATTCTCCTCCGCTATTACGAATTGGTATTATACCAAAATCCTTTACAAACTTGTCAGCATAAAAATAATTCATACTACCTATACGAAAATATTTATACTGTGAAAGATTGTTTAGAAGAATACTTCCATATCGATCAGGAGTGTTTGTACTAGTGAGAGTTGGAGTAGCGTTTGAAATCTCAAATTTATAACCATATGTTGCGACACCTAATACTATTTTATTTACAGGTATTCCTTCTTGAATAGTATTTTTTATAACTTTTTCTACCCAATTAATATCGGCAACTGGCCTGTAAAGTTTATCTTTATTTTGATTATTTAAAACCATATCCGCACCCATTTGATCATAAGCCATTATTCTTACTTGATCACAATATTTTGCAAGAGATGTATAATCATTAGCTCTTTCAATATTATTTTTAGTACCATCTGTTAGAGTTGAATATAAACTATCAAGAGGTAAGCGAGGTTCTATTGTACAAATCAATCCTTTATTTTTTGCATGAAGTGCCGTAGATAACATACTTAAAAGATAACTAAAATTATCTTTAGTTTCGGCTTTCTTCCCTTCAAAATCTATATCAATTCCATCAAGATTATATTTAATTACGTGATACATGACATCAGAATAAATAGCATCTTGCAACCCTTTATCAGCTAAAACTTTGTCTATCTGATCACCATTTGCCCAAAGTACTGTCGGATAAACTTTTTTACCTTTTTCATGAGCCACAGCTATAAGTGATTTAAAAGCATCTTCACTCATTTTTCCTTTATCTTGAAATGCTCCTGTTTCATTTACTTCAAATGTAAATGGAGAAATTATATCGATCTTATCTAGATTCATAGGAGTATTTGTCGCCAGATGAAATCCTGCACCAGAAGTGGTGGCAAAAAAATTTGAATTATAGACCATAGCACCATTTGTAGTAATGCTAGCGTAAAGTTCATCGACTCCTGTCCACCTTGCCCAATACGGGACCCAAGCTGAATACGAGAATGTTGTATTTGGTAAATAAGAAGGTGTAGTTGCTGCTTTAGTTATAAAAAAAGATAAAGTTAATAATAAAATACCAAACAATACAAGAATTTTATTTTTCATATGTATATATAATATCATAAGCAAAATATAAATTAAGTAAAACTTAACAAATAAAAAACCAAAATAAAAATCTTAGTCTTTTTATTTGATTTATTTTTTATACTAAAAATCAAGTCCTGTTTCCTTTCTGACTTTTTTAATCATTTCAAGACTTCTTTTATTTGCTTTTTTTGCTCCTTCTTTCATAATTTTCAAAATCTCCTTCTTTCCTTTTTCTGTACTAGTAAAATAATCAAACTTTTTTTGAGCATCTTTAAAATAATTATTTATAGTGTTTAACAATTCTTCTTTAGCTTCTTTATAACTATACGGAACTTTATCACTGTTTAAAAATTTTTCACGAAGTTTTTTATTTTCTATTTGTGATAAAAATAATTTATGAATATTATAAATATTATTAATATCAGGATCTTTTTTTTCATTTGGGAGTAAACTATCTGTCTTAATACTCATTATTTTCTTTTTTATTTCTTCAATATTTCCAAATATAGGTATCGCGTTTCCTTTACTTTTTGCCATTTTTTCTCCGTCAGTTCCCTGTATGGTAGCAACTTCTTTTTTTATAAAAGCTTTTGGCTCTTTAAATGTGTTTACTTTATATGTTCTATTATACTTTCCAGCAATCTCTCTTGCATATTCTATATGTTGTTCTTGATCTTTTCCCACCGGTACAATATCAGCATTATAAATTAAAATATCAGCCGCCATAAGTATTGGATAATCAAAAAGACCAACATTTATATTTTTTAAATTATCAATATTTATTTTTTCTTCTCTTATACTACCAACTTTATCTTTAAAAGAATGAGCCAAAAATAACATTGGAATTGGAGTAACAGTATTAAATATCCAGGCTAATTCTGTTATACTTAATACGTCACTTTGCTTAAAGATATTTACTTTTTTTCTATCCATACCAAGTGCTAAATATGTAGCAATACTTTCTAGTGTATTTTTAGACCTTTCTTCAGAATCTATCAAAGTGGTCATAGAATGATAATCTGCTATAAAAATATATGATTCATATTCACCACTATTAACTAACTCAATCATTTGTTTTATAGCTCCAAAATAATTACCAATATGAAGTTTCCCACTTGATTGAACTCCTGATACCAAAATCTTTTTTCCCATATTTTTTATTTATGATCTTTACTTTCAGTATTTTTAATATCTTTATTATTAGAATTATTATTTCTTATAATTGATAAATATTTTTCTAATTCTATAATTTTTTCATCATTAGGTAAAACTTGCTTTAAAATATTTATAACATTTTGAGCTTGATCATATTCTCCAGCTAATATATAAGTGACTCCTAAATTATAAGCTGCTACCACATTGTTTGGATCTAGATTTAAAATTGTGATAAATGCAGTGTATGCTTGATTTAAGTCTTCTATTTTTACATCTTTTTTATTTATAAGTAAAAACCCATACTGTAAAAGAGCATTTATATTTCGAGGATCTGATTGCACAGCTTTAAGAGCATATTCCATAGCATTATCGTTATCATTATTTTGTAAAGACAATTGTGAAAAAATAAATAAAGCTTGAGAATAATTTGGTTTTATTTGTAAAGATTTATTCAAATTTTCTATTGTTGTTTCTTTATTTTGATTAGAATTATATTCTAATTGAGCTAAAGTTAAATAAATTGATGGATTTTTTGGATAAAGAATTAAAGCTTTATTATATGCTTCTTTGGCTAGATTATAATTATTATTTTTATTTTCTTCATTTAAAGGAATCAAAAAATCATAAATGGAACCTAAAATTATGTAATTATAATAATCATTACTATCTAATTTGATGGACATATTGGCAGAATTTATAGCATTATTAATAGAATCTGAAAATTCTTTTCCTTTGATTTCTATATCTGTAGAAGAACTATTTAATATTAATTGTGATTTAAAAATATAAAATTGTGTCAATAATCTATAACTTGAATCAGTTTTAGATAAATTAACAGCTTTTATGAAAGAAGTTTCTAAATTTGAAATATTATTATCTGTTTGATAATTCTTAATAGCTTTAGTAAAAATATAATTTGTTCTTACTTTATTTATAGATATTAATAACCCTATAAATACAGCTATAAATAGTAAAACTAGTAAAAATTTAATCAAATAATTTTTACTATTTTTCCATTTAATATTATTAGAAGATACTATAGATATAGCTAAAACCATTAAAATAATAGAAATTGAAATGTTTGCAAAAAATAAAAATATGAAAAATGAGAAAATAAAAATAGTAATAGCAGAGTATAAGTAAAATTTATTTTGATAATCTAAAATATCATTTTCTTTATTTTCTTTTTTGAGTTTTTTAAATAAATTTATACCAATAGCAAAATAAATTATTATAAATAATAAAACGTTAGCTACACCTAAAGTTACTAACAGAGTAGTAAAAGCAGAATAAGAAGAAACAAAGTCTGTATTCCAATAACTAGAAGTTATAACTGAATCAGTCTTCTGAATTTGCCAGACTTTATAAAAATCGTTAGGACCAACACCAAACAATTTACCTTTAAATAATTCTTTGCCCGCCAAAGACAAACTAGTTTCAATATTAGGCTTTACAAAACTATAATTAATTTTTAAATAATTATTTGTAAAATTTGTAATTTTATTTACTATATTAGTTGTGAATCCGCCATTTGAAAAAAGAATTAAGAATGACATCACAAAAGATATTAAAAGAATATAAAAAGAAGTCTTTTTATAAAAAAATTTTATGTTTTTACTAGTTATAAATATAAATAGCACAGTAAAAAATACAGCATACCAAATATCTGGCATTATAATACAAATTAATAATAAAGTATGAATAATTACTATAAATATAGATAATATTTTTTGGAATTTTGTTAAGGAATTATTTTCTAAATAAACAAGCGTTATAAAAATAACTATAGAACAAGCTATTGCTGTAGTGTCCCAACCATCTATAAAATAACTTATTTTATTTATTAAATTAATCCAATTAAACTTACTAAATACAACAGCTAAAATAGATAATATTGTTATCGACAAATTACTCAAAAATAAAATAATCCATGTTAATTTCTTATAATATTTAATCTTATATGCTATTATGTAAAATAAAGTGAATAATGACAAATATATTGCTCCGCTTTGGAAAAACACATATTTACCAAAAAAAGAATTTGGAATACTTTGGGAAAATAATATAGAAATTATTAAAAATAAAGGAATAAGGATAAAGAAAGCTCTAGTTATTTTATTTTCAGGTATATGTATATTCTTATTTAAAAATGCAGATATTAAAAATAATATCAAAGAAATTGATGTCATCCCTAATAAAAATAGACTTTTATTAGCATCTAAAGATATATAATTATCTAAAAATGGTATTTTCAATAAAAAAAAACTACTTAAAGTTATTAAAGCTACTAAAAAAGATAGAATTGAAAAAGAATTAATTATTTTTAATTTAAATGACATATAATTTTAATTATATTTTAATTATAACATAAATTAAACTTTTAAATACTTTCTCATCGCCATTATTGATGATATTGAAGCTAATACAAAACTTATTATTAATAATAAAATAAACAAAGAAAAGAAATTATTTAAATAATAATTAAATATATTCAACCCATTAAAGAATACTACTGTTTTTTCTGAAACCCAATAAGTTATTGGTAAAAATATAAGCATTGCTAATATTGTAGAAATAAAAGCATATATTGTAGACTCAATTAAAAATGGGCCTCGAATATACATATTTGAAGCCCCTACAAGCTTCATTACTGAAATTTCTTCTCTAAATATAAAAATTGAAAGACGAATAGTATTAAATATAATAAGAGAACTTATAATTATGAAAATTAAGGCTATCCAATACCCAGCATTATTTACCCATTTTATAATATTATTTAATTTATCTATTGTGGACTTTAATTCAAAATAATTTATTTTATCTATACTATTATAATCATCTCCTAAAAATCCTTGCCTATCATTTAAAGTGTTTGAAATAGACTCATAACTATTTGTATCTTTAGCTACGACTGTTATCATAGCTCCAAAAGGATTATTACCAACTTCTTTTAAAGCTTCTAAAGTTACCGGATCATTTGAATGTTTTGTTTGAAAATCAACCAAAGCTTCTTCCGCTGTTGTTAAAGACACAGATTCTATTTCTGGTAGATTTTTTATTTTTTGAAATACATTATTTATTTGAGAATTTTCAGCATCTAATTTAAAGTAAATCTTTATATCAACCTTATTTTGTATTTCATTTAAAGAATAATCGAAAATACCTCTAAAAAAGAAGAAAATACCTATAATAAGTAAAGTGACTGTCAGAATTGCTAAAGAAGAAAAAGAAACCGTTTTGTTTCTAATAAAATTTAAAAAACCTGACTTGAGAATTCTTTTTATTGATATACTTGTTTTACTCATATTTTTATTTCTTAAATTGAATATTTTCCAATCTTTTCATCTTTTATAATTCTACCATCTTCCATTGTTATAACTCTCTTTTTTAAGTGATCAATAATACCTTTATTATGAGTTGTGAGAATGATAGTTGTGCCGAGATCATTTATTTTTTTAAGAATCTGGATAATATCATAAGTATTTACCGGATCAAGATTTCCAGTTGGCTCATCAGCAATGATAATATCTGGCCTATTTACAAGTGCACGAGCAATTGCGACACGTTGTTTTTCTCCACCAGAAAGCTGATCTGGAAAATGATAGATTTTATTTCGAAGGTCTACAAGATCTAAAACATGAGGCACGTCTTTTATTATGTCTTCATCAGTCTTTCCTGCAGCTTCCATAGCAAAAGCAATATTTTCAAATACTGTTCTATTTGAAAGTAATCTGTAATCTTGAAAAACAACCCCAACCTTTCTTCTAAAGTTAGTCAATTCTTTCCCTCTTAATTTATGTATTTGATTTGAGTGAAATGATATTTTTCCACGGCTTGGCTTTTCTTCAGCCAAAATCATTTTTATAAGTGTGGTCTTGCCTGCTCCAGAGTGTCCTACAATTGAAACTAGTTCCCCTTTATCAATTGTCAGATTTACTTCGTCTAGAACAACAAATCCACCGGGATACTCTTTTTTTACATTTTCAAAATAAAGCATAAAAAATAACCTAAGTCTATGTTTTTTAGTTTAACATAAAATTATATTTTACTAAAAATAGTTATTAACATTTAAAAATAACTTATATTTTAAATACTTTTTTCCGCTTCTATAAATTCTTCGATTTCACCTTTTTCTAAAACTTTATCTACATCGCTTGTTTCTATATTAGTCCTCAAATCTTTTACTAATTTATACGGATGTAGAACATAATTTCTGATCTGATTTCCCCACTCTATTTCTACCGTTTTAGAAATTTGTAATCCTTCTTTTTCAGCTTTTTGTCTTCTTTCTTCTAATTTAAAAAGCTTCGCATAGAGCATATTAAAAGCTTTTTCTTTATTTTGTTCTTGACTTCTTTCGGTTGATACTGACACGGCAATATTTGTAGGTTTGTGTACTACTCGCACTGCTGTCTCTCTTTTATTTACATTTTGACCACCTGGTCCAGATGATTTTGAAGTTTCTACTTCTATATCGTCAGAATTTAGATTTGATTTAAATTTCTCAAATTCTAATTTTGGTAGTACTGGTAATATTTCAACCATTGCAAAGCTCGTATGTCTCTTTGCGTTGCTATTGAACGGAGAAATACGCACAAGACGATGGACTCCTGATTCATTTTTTAATTTTCCATAAACATTTTTACCTATTATTTCTATAGAGATATTTCTGTAGCCTCCATGGTCATTACTATTTGAGTGAAGATTAAATACTTCCCATCCATTTCTTTCAAAATATTTTAAATACATGTTTACCAGCATTCGAGCAAAGTCTTCACTATCGTCGCCTCCCGCTCCTGCTAAAATATTCATCGTAGCGCTTCCAGCATCAAGAATACTTCCACCTTCCAGCTCCATTTTCAATTCTTTTATTTTTTGTAGAACTTCGTTAGCATGGCTTTTATCTGTCCAAAAATCATTCTCATACAAATGAGCTTCTAATGCTATTAATTCTTTTTTTACTTCTTCTTTATCTCGCATTTATATAAATAATAACAAAATTTTGAGCCATCTCCGAGGATCGAACTCGAGACCTCTTCGTTACGAGTGAAGTGCTCTACCAACTAAGCTAAGATGGCCTTAAAGCACATTTTAACAAAATTGTGAGAAATAAAAAATAACTCCCGACTGACAGCTATGGAGTTATTCTATACAATAAATTTATTTTTATTTTATTTCCCCTCTCGTAATTGGTCCGAAGTATCCGACAGCACTAGAAATCTTTTTAAGACATCCATTGCGCTACTCACGAGAGAACTAAATTTTCTCAAGGTACAATCTGTTTCGTCCTTTCGGACTCATCAGGATAAGTAACACACTTATCGACAGAGAGAGGTTTTGTTAACCCAGTCCTCTCAAACTGGAAATACGATACGAGACTAGCTGCGGAGCCCTGCCTTACGGAGGGCATCGCCCAACACGGTGTTACCACCGTTACAAGGCTTGCTGGTCTCGAAGGGCGGGATCTCGGTCTCCGTTCCGGGTATCACCGCGACCGACACGGCGTAGTAACCGCCGTGCATTCCGGCCGAGTGCTTGACCGAGAGGATGGTGCCGGAGATTCCGACAACCTCGATGTTCCCCTCGTTCCAGCCCTGCGAGCGATCCTTCAGGTGGATCTCCGCATTGTAGCCCGGGATCGCCTTCGGCGCCACCCAGTAGCCATCGCTGATGGCGCGGTTGGTCGGCGAACCGAAGGAGACGGTAACGATCACCGAGTCGGTCTCCTGTTGAGAGGAGGCTTCCTCGAGATCGGCCAACGCCTGCTCGACTTCGTCCAGCTTCGCCGCGGCTTTCGGACGCCAGCTCCGCAGGAACTCCATCACGCTCGGGACCGAAACCCCAAGAGCCTTGGCCGTGTCCGCCCACGTGTCGGGCGTTGCGCAGCCAACGGCGGAGCCGAGGCCTTCGACGAACCGACCGGTTTCCCAGCCGGAGTATCCGGCTATCTGGCGAACTCCAGGGACAAGCTGGAGGCGGTAGGTGGTGTGAGACCACTTCCCGTTCTTGGTGTAGTCCGTGCCGCGCACGACGACCACACCGGGGATGTTCTGGCCGCGGAAGACGATGACTTCGTCATCCTTTATAAATAACAGCCAGGCTCCTCGCCCCCTCTCGCCCATCTCGTTAGACCATAATATCATATCAAAAATTTTTTTTTAATGATACGTTCCTCGCATCAAGGGCTCCTCAACATGAGTAGCACACTAGATACCTCAAATTGAGATACATACTATGCTACTCACGAAGTAGTAGAGCAAAAGAAATTTTCACTAATCTCGCTTATCAAAGAACAATTTACATAATTTAAGGAGTATTTTTACCGCCTCAAATTATGCGTTAAGTATAGCATATCTAGTCTATTTTGTCAAGCCAAATCGCTATAACCTAGTTTAACTCTAAAAAACCTTTGTTTTTAAGCCATTTTAGCCACAAAAAAAACGGAAGCCCAGCCCATGCGGATTCCTCCCCAGACCCCTCCTGCGGGCGGGAAAACAGCCGAGGTTTTGCCAATCCTTTTCCCCAGAAAAATAGTTTGGCAAAACCGAGTCCGCATTTGGATTCATTAGGAATTTTTGATAAAGTAAGTTCGAGCGAAGTCATAAAGACACTCCAGTTTTGTAGAAAAAGACACAGAAGACCCAAGAGAGTGGGACGCGCTCCGCTCGGCAACCCCGAAAGAAAAATGTCTCTTGCTTTTTTGATTTACGCGGGCTTTCGCTTCGGGATTTTTCGGCGACGGCTATCAAGAAATTAACTCTCTGTCTTTACTAAATCTGGTCGAACTTTTTTCAATTGATCTAACGCCATCTTGCCCAGCGCAAAACTTAGGTAATTTCTGAAATCTGAACTTGCGTCTTGTGCGCCACCGGTATTATGATGCGTTTTCTCGTGAACATACACATCTGCCGCGTGAGTAAAATCAGATAGAATTTCGCGCAAAAGATGAATATTTACACCATCAGCAAAACCAGCTGCAACTTTTTGACCATCTGTTTTGCGCTTATAGACTTTAATCTCAGACGGCCTATTGTTCGGTAAATATTCATCAATCGCTGTTAAAACCTCCAATAACGCTTTTTCTTCTGCTGTTAGCTCTTCGTTAGGAATATGCTCCACATCGGTCATTTCAGATAAACGAGATTCATATGTTGGCAATCCAAGTCTTTTCAAAACTTGATATGTTGCGCTTGGAAAAGATACAAGTTCCAAACCGACATGCATATTTTGTTGCATAGCGTCAAAATCTTCCGAGCGCATATCGCGAATAGCGGTATCTTTTCCAAAAACTTCCTCGAAAATCTTTTTCCAGTTTTCAGTATCTTTGGGGGTAAAATCCATCGAAAATTCGACCTTATCTTTTCCGCCACCTTTTTGCGCTTCCAAATTTGCTTTGAAAAGAAAACTTTTGATAACTTCAGGATTTTCGGTCTCCGACCATACCCCTGCGATAGCCGGAGTAAGTTCTTGTTGGTCAACAAAACTTCGGTCTCGATTTTTAATTTCCAATCTCGGCAAATGATAAGTGAAAAGCAAATTGTGGTCTCCTGGAATCAAAAGTTCTCGCACATAAACCATTCCTCCATCAAGCGAAAGTACATCTCCATTTGAAGTTCTTTCTACTGGTTTTGCTCTTTCTATTGCGAGAACTTTTTTGTTAATTTGGCGAAATTCTTGCAATAATTCCGGCGTCGGGTTTGAAAATGTAGTTGAACTGCTTTGATAAAGCCCCTCATCATCGTCCATTTCTTGTTTTTTAACAGCGTGAATTACATCAAAAACAAGCTGATCAATTTGCTTTCCATCAACTTCTTGTCGTAACGCTCTCGGTTTCGATGACCAATTTTGAGAACGCAAAGTCATATCAATACCCTTGCGTAGTGAAGCTATGCACAACATTTTCAAACCCTCGCCAAATTTTCCGGTGCTTTCACCCTCTCCTTTTGTAGAGTAGAAAAAACCGAGCAAACGAGAGTCATATCCGCGTCCATCATCATAAATTTTTACGGACTCTACCTCTTCGTCTTTAATATCTGGTAAATCTCTAAATGAGTGCCACTTGCCATCTTTAGTTTTGAAACGCAAACCGATATTTAAACCGCCGGAATCGTG
The DNA here is from genome assembly GCA_964538815.1 of uncultured Candidatus Saccharibacteria bacterium. Taxonomy (GTDB): domain Bacteria; phylum Patescibacteriota; class Minisyncoccia; order Phycocordibacterales; family UBA5272; genus UBA5272. The sequence continues at coordinate 115,997 of CAZIHL010000001.1, read as the reverse complement.
CGGTAAATGATTTTGCACCGCGTCAAGTAAAATTCTTTCCTCATTCCAAATATCTTTTCCGTATTCAAGAGTTAAGGAAGTCGGGATTGTTTCCTCCCAAAAATCAGGTGTGACCTCTTGGTCGGTCTTTACTCCCGCTCGCAAAAGCAAACTCTGCATGCCAGACGGCACTTTAACTTTGTTCAACGGCTTATCTTTGAAAGTATCGGGGATTTTGAAACCTGTATCCAGAACTGCATCTTTTCCAAATGCTTCATAAAATCCCTCAATCCATACTGTTGGATGTTCGGCTCTTAGATCATAAAAAGAACTTTCAACTGCGTCCGGTTCCACAATACTTTTTTGAAGCATTGTTTTAACCAATCGTTTATCGGAAATTTCTTGAACTATTTTTGCAATTCTTCTTTCTAAACCTTCTGAAACAATTCTGTTGCGATCTCGGTTTGTTTCAACATCTTCAAAGTTGTAAGAAAACAAAGTTTTCTTACCTCTAACATAAATTCCTTTTACAAATAGACTTCCTGATTCACGATCTACAATTTCGCCCGTACTTCCCACAAAAACGGGACGATAATTTTCGCGCAAAGCCAAAACTTTCTTTTCAATTTGCATTAACTCGTCAACAAACGCTTCGGTTGGCTTATGAAAAGTAGTGCGAGAACCAATCATTGGCTCGCCAGCTAAATAGTCAACTTTAAACGAGAGTTGTTGAATAACTCGTTCTTTTTGATGTCGTGTATCAAAAACCTCTACTTCTTTTGGTGTTGGCTTTGCGCGCCAGTCTTGAGATTCCATTTCCGGCTCCAAGCCCTCCCGCAGAGCCGCGGCGGCCATCATTTTCATACCTTCTCCAAATTGTCCGCGAGATTCTTTTTCCTCCGCTTTTGTGGAATATAAAAGTACTAGATTTTTTACATCAAAACCAACGCCATCGTCTGCAAATCTCACCGCTTCTATTTGATCTTTTTTGTCTTTTGCTTCTGTCAAAGAAACCCACTTGCCACCAACTAAACATCTTACCCAAACATGCTCACCTTTTGAGTCTGATGGCAAGTGATTTTGCACACCATCAAGACAAACTCGTTCTACACCCCAATTTTTCTTTTCGTATTCAAGTGTAAGAGAAGTGTCTAATGTTTCCTCTCTTTCAACTTTACTCGGTCGTTCTTGATTTAAAACTTCTTCTTCAGAAAATCCACTTTCTTGTTCAAGTTGGAAATCTACATGTTGAAGTTCCCGAAGTGAAGCGATTGTTTTTTCAGCAAGTAGATATGAGCGAGCGGAAATATTTTCAATTGGTTTTTGCGTTTTTTTTCGACTCGGTAAAAAACGATACACGCTTTCGAGATAGCTTCGCCACTTATTAACTTTTGGTTCTTCAACTTCTCGTTCCGGTTGATAGCGTTCTACTAATTGCAAAACACGAGTGAGGCGAACTCTATCTCGTTCGTCGAGAGTTTCTTGTTTCAAAAACTCATTTATTTCCGCTCGCGAAGATTCAAGCGTCTTCTTTGTTTGTCCAAATCGTGCTTCAAAATGTGGCTTCTCCATATGAAATGAATTTTAGCAGTTTTAGTCGTTTTTGTCCATAGCCGCCGCCGAAAAATCCCGAAGCGAAAACCTGCGCAAATCAAAAAAGCAAGAGACATTTTTCTTTCGGGGTTGCCGAGCGGAGCGCGTCCCACTCTCTTGGGTCTTCTGTGTCTTTTTCTACAAAACTGGAGCCAATAATCAGGATCGAACTGATGACCTCATCCTTACCATGGATGTGCTCTACCAACTGAGCTATATTGGCTTAACTTATTTTTTAAAATTATAACAAAAAAGCAGTTAATCTTCAATTGAAAATATTTTACTTGGACTCGTGTGCCCTGCTACCAATCTTACATTTCTCTTATTTAATTCTTTTTTTAAAATCTCTATCACTCTTTCATTTGCCCAGCCGTTTCTAGCTTCTTCTTTCACAGAAATATTAAAAGTATCATCTTTTACTTTTTCAAAAGACTCTTTTTTAGATTCAGTTTGGATTTTCACTTTAATATACATTATTTTTTATTTTTCCTCCACTCTTCTATCTTTGCATGATGACCTGAAAGCAAAACTTCTGGCACTTTATACTTTTTTATTTTTCCGCCAACTTTCTTTTCATATATTTCTGGGCGAGCATACACTTCAGAACTCGCTACTCTATTTTCTTCAATACTTTCATTGTCGTGCAAAACTCCTTTTATTTGTCTACTTATTGCATCAATCATAATAAGTGCTGGTAATTCGCCACCAGTCAAAACAAATTTCCCAATAGAAATATTTTCAATTTTACTATTCAAAATTATCCCTTTTTCTTTTAATTCTTTCTTTTTATTTGCGAGAATATCTTTTACCACATCATTTACTCTAGCGTCCACTCCTTCATATCGCCCACAAATAAAAATAATATAATTATATTTTTTAGAATATTCTTTTGCTAAATTATTATCAAAAACTTGGGCCGACGGGACAAAATTCACTATTAAAATATTTTTCTTTGCAGAATCATTTTTTTGTTTCTTATCTTTATCTATTTCTTTTAAAATTTTTTCAAAAGTATTTATAATAGGATCCACCCATAAAACCATTCCAGGACCTCCACCAAAAGGCTTTCCATCAGTGCGACGATGTTTATCTTTTGTGAATTCACGCAAGTGATATGATTTTACTTTTATAGTTTTAGCCTCTTGTGCACGACCAATTATAGACTCATTTACATAGGAATCTATAATATTTGGAAAAAGTGTAATAACAAAATATTTCATAAAAATTATTTAAGATTATACCAAAAATAAAAACCGCTGTATATTATGCGGTTTTTATTTTATTTATTAAATTCCTTTTATTCCATCCATTACTGCGTCTACATCATCAAGGTGTGATCTATATCCTTCGCCTGATTGTGCTCCAAGCATTTCTACTGGCTCATTGATTTTAAGATTTACTCTTGCATTATTTTTCATTCCAACTACTCGCAGTAGTGTTCTGATTGCTTTTGCTGTAGCACCTTGGCGACCAATAATTTTTCCCATATCATCCTTTCCAACATCTACTGTGATGAGCACCCCCATTTCATCAACTTTCCTATCGATTTTTACTTCTCCTGGATTATCTACTAAACTCTTTACGATGAATTCTACAAATTCTGAATCTTTAACCATATATTATTTTCAAATTATTATCTTAATAACAAATACATTATATCACGACAAAAATACACAGATCTTTTTTAATTAACACTTTTAAGTTTTAAATTAGAAAAAAGTAAAAATTACTTCTTCTTCATTTCTTTCTTTGGCCTTGTAACGCTTTTCTTTGGAAGAACATTTATTTTCTTTCCTTCTATTACTTTTTCTGCTACAAGAAAATTATGAACAGTTGGAGTTACTTTTGCTCCTACACTTATCCAGTATTTTACCCTGTCACCTTTAAATTTGTATGTACCACTTTTTACATCATAAAAACCTAAATCTTCAATAAATTTATGAGTTTTTGGCTTATATGTTTGTGGAGTAACGATCAATTTAAAATGCGGGTCGTTCTTTCTACCTAGTCTTTGTAATCTGATTTTTAACATAATAAAATATTTGTCTTAATTTTTATTCAAATAATATAGCACATTTTTATAAAAAAGAAAAGTCTTTTATAAATATAATATTTATTTAACTAATTCATAATCTATCTGTTTTAAATCAAGATTAGTTGATTTAACTTTTATTTTTATCCTATCTCCTATTCTAAATTGTTCTCCTCCATTTTCACCACGAATTGAAGAATCCTTTTCATTGTAAATATAAAAATCTTCACCCAAATCTTTTAACCTAATCATACCTTCACTTCTACTTTTAGCTTCCTCTACATATATTCCCCATTGTGATACTCCAGATACAACTCCATCAAAAGTCTGTCCTATTCTATAACTCATATATTCAACCTGTTTGTATTTCACGCTTCCCCTTTCAGCATCGGCCGCTTCTTTTTCACGACGACTCGCTAAAGCGCACATTCTATCAAAATATCCTTTTTCTTCAGCTTTAATCCAATCTTTCTTTAAAACTCTCATTAAAATTCTATGAAGCATTACATCGGGATATCTTCTAATAGGTGAAGTAAAGTGAGAATAAAATGGAAATGCAAGCCCATAATGTCCTACATTATTTGTAGAATAAGCTGCCTTTTGCATACTTCTTGAAATGTGCATTGAAAGCAAATCTTTTTCAGCTTCTCTTCCTTCTTTTTTTAATTTTTCAAGAAGTTTATTTAATTCTGTTGAAGGTATAAGCCCATCAATAAATTTTACTCTTTCTCCAATACTTCTAATAAATAAATCTAACTCATGCATTTTGTCAGGATCTGGTTTATCATGAATTCTGTAAACTGAAATTATTGCTTGATTATTATTTTTTTCTTCATCATAAATAAATTTAGAAACTTTTCTATTGGCAAGCAACATGAATTCTTCAATCATTTTATGGGCGTCTTTTCTTTCTTTTACATACACATCAACTGGAACACCATTTTCATCGAGTTTAAATTTAACTTCTTCTGTTTCTATTATAAGTGCTCCGTTTTCTTCTTTTCTGTCAGCTAATTTTTTTGATAAAGAATTTAATATTTTTAATTCTTTTTCATACAATCCTCCATTTTCTATAATCTCCTGTGCGTCTTCGTAAGTAAATCTTTTATCTGAATAAATAATTCCTCTTCCATACCATTCGTCTTTCACTTCAGCCTTTTCATCTATTTCAAATATTGCACTCATAACCAGTCTATCTTTCCCTTCTACAAGTGAGCAAAGATCATTAGAAAGAACTTCTGGAAGCATAGGAATTGTTCTGTCTACCAAATAAACACTTGTCTCTCTATAAATAGCTTCATCGTCCATTTTCATATCTTTTTTAAGATAATAAGAAACATCAGCAATATGAATTCCTATTTCATAATTACCATTATCTAAATTTCTAATACTTATCGCATCGTCAAAATCTTTTGCATCAGCTGGATCAATAGTAAAAGTTAGAACCTCTCTAAAATCTCTTCTCCCGTCAATACCATTTTCATTTATTTTTTTATCTTCTTCTGTAATACCTCTCGTATGAATTGCTTCAGCTTCTGCTTTTACTTCTTCTTTGTGATCACTATAGAACCCTCTCTCAAGTGCGAAAGCTAACATCTCTGCATTATTGTCTCCCGGCTTTCCAAGCACTTGCACAACTTTTGCAAATGGAGATTTTTTATGATCATCCCATTTTGATATTTCTACTACGACCTTATCTCCAGCTTGTGCATCATTTGCATCTTCTTTTTTTACTATAAAGTCCGTATAAGTTTTTTTATCATCTGGGACCAAAAAAAACATTCCGTTATCTTCTTCTAGTTTACCCGCATGAGCATATTTTGCTCTTTCAAGTATTTCTGAGACTTTTCCGTAAAAAATGTCCTCACCTGTTTTTTCATTTTTTCTTTTGCCTAATACTTCTACTTCTACAGTATCTCCATGAAAAGCACAATTTAAATGTTCATGGTCTACAAAAACAGATTCGTCTTTGGTAAAAGCTTGGTCTAACTTCTCATGATCTTCACTAAGGCGAACATAACCATCTCCTTTGCTGGTTAAAGTTATTCTTCCATGTATAAGTTTATGCATAAATAAAAAACAGAAATAATATTATATTTAGTATAACACAAAAGAAAAACTGATATTTTTTATTTTAGTATCCGTATTTCCCCCATTTCTTCCTTTATAAACCCATTTATTTCAAGACTCATCAATGCTACCAATATATCTGTATACGAAATACTAAACTCTTCTTCTATTTGAGAAAGTAAAACTTCTTTTTCAATATTTCCTTCTTGAATTATTTTTTCTAAAATACTTCTTTCGTTAATACTGAGCAATGATAAAGCTTTTTCAAATTTATTTCTGCCTTCTTTAGAATTAAAATCAAGATCCATTATTGATTGATTATCAACACTAATATTTAAAAGTTCTAACAAGTCATATTCATTTAAAATTGGAGATGCTCCGTCTTGAATTAATTTATTTGACCCAACTGACGCTTCAGCAAAAATAGTGTTTGGAATTACACCAACATTTTTACCATATTCCATTGCAAGTCTCGCTGTGATTAATGTTCCACTTTTCTCACCAGCTTCTACTATTAATACCGCGTCAGATATCGCTGCCATTATTCTATTTCTTGCTGGGAAATAATAAATTTTACTTTTTTGATCATCTTCATATTCTGAGACAAGAATATTTCCTGTATTTAAAATTTCTTCAGCAAGTCTGACATTTGTTGCAGGATAAATTACTTTTTTAGAAAGTCCCGATCCAGGCACAGAAATAGTCGGAAAATTATTTTGAAGTGCAACTTTGTGTGCTAATGAATCTATACCAAGCGCAAGCCCAGAAACAATTATAATATTTTGCCCTTTGAGAGATCTTGATAAATAATTTAAAACCTCCTTACCATAAGTAGAATTTTTACGACTACCAACTATTGTGAGAACTTTATAATCATCACCTGCAAAATTTTTATTTAAAAAGTTTTGCAAAACTTGTTCATCTTTTACTTTAATATTTAAAAAATTTGGAGTATCACGAATTTCTAGAAGTGAAGAAAGTAATTTAAATTTATGAAAGTCTTCTTTTAAAATTTTACATGAAAAAATTTCTGAATTGTTTGTATTTAAAATTTCTTCATCTAAAAATTCTGATGCCATATGTTTATATTATTTTATCATGAAGAAAATAAAAAACTCCACACAAAATTTTTTGTGTGGAGTAAAATCAATATCTTGATCCATCGAAGTTAAATTTTCTTCCGTTTATGACGTAAACATACTCTGGAAGATTAGCGGAAATATTTGCGTCATTTTCTAATGATTTATTCATCGCTCCGTCAAACCTTTTTCTATTGTCAGAATGATACAAGAACCCCCTGCAAGCAAAAGTAAAATAAAAACATTCTTCCTCTTGAATTACAGAATTAAAATCATTCAAAATGATAAAAGAACCATCTGAATTTCTATCATAAGAAATCTTATATCCTTTTAAAAGATATTGAGATACAGTATTGATATCATAGCCGTTCAAAATTATATGAGGAATAAATCTTATACTTGCTCTCATAATTCTAGTTTGTTCATTGTAATCAGATCTTTGTTCTGCTTCTCTCGCTTCTTGTTGTCTTTTTTCCGCAATATTATTTTGCCTCTGTATTTCATCCGCCTTGTTCTGCTCTATGTCACTTTTTCTTTTTGCTTCAGCATTGGAAGATGTAGATTGATCTCCTAAAAATAACCTAAAGTCTGAATTTTCATTTCCAAACCCTGCTGACACTAAATGCCACTTATATTTACCAGAAAATTCATTTTTCAACATTATCTTTATACTTCTATATTGTCCCTCTCCAACTTTTTTTTTATCTTTTACAATTTCTATATAATCACACAAATTCATATCCACATTATTCCAGGCCTCACCATTATTAAATGTAAGTCTATTTATGTGAACTGTAAAAAACTTGCAAAAAAAATCATTATCTTCCGAAAATCCATCCACATACACATGTGGATAATAATTTTTAGATCTTGAAAACGAGACAAAAAATCCTTCCTCTTCAACATAATTTACTCCTTTGTTTAGACTTGCAACTGCTGTGTAGTTATCATCTAGCTGCAAATTATCCCAAGTACGAGCAGAATTATAAGACTCAGGAGGTGGCCACACTTCTTTTTGTGATTGCTGAACTTCTTGCACATCATTGGCATTGTATGCATTTTGATTAGAATTAGAAACTTCTGAACTTGATGAAGATGAGTAAGAATTCTGAGTTGTTGCTGAATAATTAGTAGAAGGATAACTAGTAGAATTATTTTCTTTTGAGACTTCCCTTTTTGGAAAATAATCAACAAAATATTTATGTTTTAATTTTACAGAATAAGTTCCTATAAAGTAGGCAAGTATAAAACAAATTACTATCGCCCATAAACTTCTTCTTAATATAAAAGGGATCAAAAATTCTCTACTCACATCTTCAAACCAGCCCCATCTACCAACAAGTTCTCTTTTTCTAAAAACTTGTCTCGTATCAATATGAATGAAAGAAGATTTTTGAGGTTCATAATCTTCTTCTACCTCTCCCCACCACCATAAGAATGGAAAGAAATAAATTCCAGGCCTTAAGTCTATCAAAAGTCTTTGTGTTGGTCTAAATATAAGTTCTCTTGTCTGACCTCTTTTAACCATAACAAAAGCATTCATAAAATAAATCCAACACATAATCACTTGAAAGATAGGACTATCACTTATCCAGATACCTTTTTTAGATTCTAAGAAATAAAGCCCTATCCAAATTAAGATTGTAAATATAAAGCTCATTTGAAGCAGTGTTCGGATTTTGTCCCGTCCCCGATTTTAGATTTTAAAAAAGAAAGATAAATGCTGCGCTGTAAAGCGCAGCATAATGTATCTACATATTTTTTTTGGAAAAATAGAAGTTATAATGTTCTTTATAAACATTAGTCAACTTTTGAAAAGTTGACTCTAATACTTTTCCATCAATTTTCCCAGAATTATCACCTTCTGGATGAAACATCTTTGCTAGCTTGCGATAAATTCTTTTGTTCTCTTTTTCATTAAGAACCAAAAATTCTTCCACAAATCCACTAAAGATTTGTGCATAAAGATGATGTTTATCCATATTTTTGGTTTTAAATATTTCCCATCCTTTTTGGGCGGTTTCTATCCTGGAAATAATGGACTCCACTTTTAATGAAAAGAAGGAGTTACCTTGATATTTTTCTTTTGTACTATCTTTAGCTTCAGATTCTTTTTTAGATTCTTCGTCTTTTCTTTTTTGTTCCTCTTGTTTACTTTTGGCTTTTTCTTCTTCTTTTCTTTTAGCTTCTTCATCCTTCTGTCTTCTTTCCTGTTCTTCTTTTTCCTTTTTTATTCTTTCTTCTTCTTTTCTTTTAGCTTCTTCATCCTTCTGTCTTCTTTCCTGTTCTTCTTTTTCCTTTTTTATTCTTTCTTCTTCTTTTCTTTTAGCTTCATCTTCCTCCTTTTTCTGTTGATCATCTTTAGTGGAGTTATTATTGCTGCCAGAGTTAGGATTTGATTCTTCTTTTTGAGAAGATTTCTTTTTAGGTGGAGGCAAGAATGCTACCACTAGAAAAAAATAAAAAGTGGTCACCCCAATCAAAGACCATACTATAAAAGTATGGTTCACTTCCATAAATCTCAGAAACGCAAGGCGAATTTCTTCAATTATTTCTTTTATGAAAGTAGAAGAAACTACACCCAAAATAAAAGATAATAAAGTTATTATAACAATAAGAATTGACGAATCATTTTTATTTTCTTTTTTCATTATTGTAGTGTTCGGATTTTCTCCCGTCCCCGAGTTATGTTTTTAAAGAATTGTTTTTATTATAAAAATAAGTTTATTAAATATGCTTATTTTTAAAAATACTAAATTTAATTTCCCAAAAAGATAATACTATATTATATATAATTAGTCAAATACTATTAGTGGACCCTAGCGGATTCGAACCGCTCACCTCCGGAGTGCAAAACCGGCGCTCTACCAAATGAGCTAAGGGCCCAGCGTTGTTATTAAACAATAATAACACAAAATAAATATTTTTCAAAAAATAATTATTTTATCTGTCTATATTATTTATTTTTTTTCAATTTTGTGTAAATGGTTATCTATTTCTACTATTAAATTTTTTTCTTTTTTTCTAATTTCTTCTTCTTTTGATAATTCATCTATAGTTTTATCAATATCTCTTTTTTGTTTTTTAAGTCCTGAAATAATTGTATCTGTGCCTATTAATTCTTGGACTAAAATCCCGCCAAAAGATAATATTAAAATTCCCAAAATGAGAGAACCTATGGGAGAAAAAAATATTTCTAAAAAACCTCCTCTGTTTTCTAAAATATCAGCCATATGCCAAACTCCTCTCCAATAAAGAACTACACCTGTTGCTCCTAAAAGAGAATAAAAAAACTTATGTTTTGCTAAAAAATTTCTATTTTTTAATTGTATTTTTGTAATTTTTTTTTCTATTTTATTAAAAAAAATATTTTTTTTCATATAATTAATTTAATGAGGTGCGAGCGGGATTCGAACCCGCGAAATGGCGGTTTTGCAAACCGCAGCGTTAAGCCTCTTCGCCATCGCACCAATAAAACATTATTACAATAATAATATCACAAAATATGTTATTATTAAAATTATAATTATAAATATAATATTATGAAATTTAATTTTTTTAATAAAAAAATAAAAAAAGAAACTATTGAACAAAAAGGAGAAAATATTACTAGACAAAATATGCGACCTTTAAATAAAGAACAATTAAACACCTTTTTTCAGAAAAACAACGTCAGTGGAATAAATTCCTATTTTGAAAAATTTAAAAAAAAACTTAACGATGAAGAAGAAAATAAAAATGATAATTAAAAATTTAAAAAATATTTTTAATATTTTCAAAAGAATTAATTTTATGTTAAAATAATCAACATAAAATGCTCGGGTGGTGGAATGGTATACACGAAAGACTTAAAATCTTTTGCCTCACGGCTTGCGGGTTCGAGTCCCGCCCCGAGCACCAAAAAATAATGAGAAAAATCTGGAAGATTTTTTGAATATATTTTTTGCTCGGGGCGGGACTCGAACTGAGTTATCTGCGAAGCCACGAGCGAATTTGTGATTAGGTCTTATATTTATTAAATAATTTCTATGTCTATATTACATTCAATCATTCTAGGTATTGTCGAAGGTATTACAGAATTCTTACCCATTTCTTCCACTGGACACCTTATTTTAACTTCCCACCTATTAAAGATTCCAGACACGGAAACCTTAAAAAGTTTTTCAATAATAATACAACTTGGTGCAATACTTGCTGTTGTTGTCTTATATTTTAAAGAATTATTTAATTTTGAAACTATTAAGAAATTAATTATAGGTTTTTTACCGACCGGAATAATAGGGTTAACTGTTTATAAATTAATAAAAGAGTATTTATTAGATAATGTATTTATTGTTATTATTTCTCTTTTAATCGGTGGAATCACAATGATAATTTTAGAAAATAAATATAATCGTAGAAATAAAATTTTTTCTCCAGAATTTGATAAAAAAATAAAAGAAGAAAATAATACTAGACTTAAAATAAAAGAAATTTCATACAAAAAAGCTTTTTTACTTGGACTTTGGCAGAGTATTGCAATAATTCCAGGAGTATCAAGAAGTGGAGCTACAATTATCGGTGGGCTTTTAATGAATTTAAAAAGAGAAACCATTGTAAAATTTTCATTTCTTCTTGCAATACCTACTATGCTTGCCGCTACTGGCTACGATATTTTAAAAAGCTATGAAAATTTCTCAAGTACAGATATTTTAAATATTGGTATTGGTTTTGTAGCTTCATTTCTTTTTGCTCTTATTTTCATTAAATGGCTTTTATCTTATATTCAAAAAAATAATTTTGTAATCTTTGGTTGGTATAGAATAATAATATCTATAATTTTTTTTATTATATTTTTTGTAATTTAATTTTTAAAATATAAAAAATTTCATGTTATAATTTTATTAATAAAGATTGTATTTTTATGTATCTAAAATCAATCAGTATGCAAGGATTTAAAAGCTTTGCTAAAAAAGTGAACCTTGATCTTTCTACTCCTGTTACAGGAGTAGTTGGTCCAAATGGATCAGGTAAAAGTAATGTTGCTGAAGCAATTCGTTTTGTGCTTGGTGAACAAAGTATGAAAGGTCTTCGCTCAAAAAGTGGTAGCGACCTCATATTCAAAGGATCAAGTCATCTCTCTCCTCTATCTCGTGCCAGTGTTTCAATGCATTTAGATAATAGAAACAAAAAAATAAATGAGAAATTTATAAACGGTAGCCACGAAATTTCTAACACTCTTTCCAATTTTATAAATTTAGATGAAATTATTTTAACTCGTGAGATTTATATGGATGGTGCAAGTGAATATTTAATTAATGGTACAAAAGTTCGCCTAAAAGATGTGCAAGAGCTACTTGCTATGGCAAATATCTCTGTTGCGGGGCACACAATTGTAAATCAAGGTGAAGCTGACAGAATACTTCTTTCAAATAGTAATGATAGAAGAGAAATGATTGAAGATGCTCTCGGACTTCGTATTTATCATATACGTATCAAAGAAGGAGAAAAAAAACTTGATAAAGTTAAAACCCATTTAAATGAAATTGAACTAATAAGAAAAGAAAATATTCCCCATCTTAATTATTTAAAAAAACAAGTAAAAGAACTTGAAAAAAGAGAAGAGGAAATTTTTTTTCTCTCTAACATGCTTAAAGTTTATCTTTATAAAGAAAATTTAGATATAGAAAAGAAAAAGAAAGAAATACATAATGATGGTATTGAAAATAGAATTACGACTTTAGAATCGAGTCTTCATATACTTTTAGAAACAAAGAAATCTGAAGAAGAAAATAATGATAAAGAAAAAGAAAACACTTTAAAAAATAAATTAGAAGAAGAAATTTCTTCCCTTTTTCAAAAAATAAATTCATCAAATATTGAAAGAGAAAATATTTATAAAGAAATTTTAAATCTTGATGCAGAGATTAGATTTTTAATTAAAAAAAATATTGAAAATCAAAATAGAAAACTGGAAGAAGAAGCAAGAGAAAAAGTTGAAAAATATTTTATAAATAAAAACGAATTTCATAATTTTGAAAGTTCTCGCACCAATCTTTGGAAAGAAATTTTTAACTTATCAAATGCACAAAAATTTGGAGAGCTTCCAAACTTTCTTAAAAAAGCAAATATTGAAGAATTAGATTTTTTCACTAAAATTAAAAACCTAAATCCAAATGAAAAAAATAATTTTAATAATAAGGAAGAAAAAAAATATGAAATAGAAATTGAAAATTTAAATAAAAATAAAGAAGAAAAAAATTCTTTATTACAAAATCTTGATAAAGAAATTAAAGAATTAAATTCTAATAAAAATAAATTAGAAGAAGAATTAAATAATTTAAAAATAGAAGCGAAAGAAAAATCTTTCAAGCTTGATAATGAAATTTTACAAGCTAAATTAAATCTTGAAAAACTATATTCTCAAAAAGAAACCATAAAAATGAAAGAAGAGAATCTTAGAAATCAAGAGGAAAATTTTGAACATATCACCAAAGATATGATTGTTGTTCTTGGAATAAACACATTTAAATATAGATCTTTTATAGAAACTGAAATGACTGAACTTGAAAAAAGTTTCTTTAATATGCTTCAGAGTGATTTACTACGAAAAATAGACCGAAGCAAAATAAAAGTAGAAGAAACTGGAGTCACAAATGCAGGAGATGTACTTGAAGAATATAAAACTCTGTCTGAGAGAGATGAATTTCTAGCTCATGAAATTTCAGATCTTGAAAACTCAAGAGGAAACCTTGAAAACTTAATCACTGATTTAAAAAATACACTATTATTAGACTTTAATGCTGGACTTGAAAAAATTAATTCAAACTTTAATACATATTTTAGTGAAATATTTACAGGAGGTCATGCCTCTCTTACGCTTGAAAAGGTAATTAAAAATAAAGAAGAAAATAATGGAGAAGAAGAGGAAGAAAAAGAACCTGGTATTGAAATATCGGTAAACTTACCACAAAAGAAAGTCAAAGATTTACAAATGCTTTCTGGTGGAGAGCGTGCACTATCTTCTATTGCTCTCATTTTCGCAATGAGTTCAATTAATCACCCACCATTTATGGTGCTAGATGAGACTGATGCAGCTCTTGATGAGGCAAATGCTCGCAAATATGGAAAAATGGTCCGTAGACTTTCTGAAAATTCAAAATTACTCGTCATCACTCACAATCGCGAGACAATGAATCAATGTGATGTGCTTTACGGAGTGACAATTGGAGTTGAGGGAAGTTCAAAACTTCTTTCAATTAAATTTGATGAAGCTACTGAATACGCTAAATAAAAACTTAACAGAGCTTTGCAAAAATAAAATTTACTGTTATACTCCTGTGCTATAATGAAAATATATTCATTCATCAAAATATTTTAGAAAAAAATAATTCTAAAATATTTTTATTTAATCTATTATTATGAAATTACTTATTGTAGAATCTCCAAGTAAAGCAAAAACCATTGAGAAATATCTTGGTGGAGATTTTACTGTGCGTGCTTCTGTTGGACATATTCGCGATCTTCCTAAGTCAAATAAAAAAGCGCTTGATATAGAAGCAGGATTTATTCCTCATTATGAAATAAGTAAAGGAAAAGAAAAAGTTATTTCTGAAATAAAATCTCTTGCTAAAAATGCAAAAGAAGTGATTCTGGCAACTGACCCTGACCGTGAAGGTGAAGCTATCGCTTGGCATGTAAAAGAAGCAGTGGGACTAAAAAATGCAAAACGTGCAGTATTTCATGAGATTACAAAAGAAGCAATCATAGAAGCTCTTAAACATCCACGTGATATTGATATGAATTTAAAAGAAGCCCAAGAAGCTCGTCGTGTGCTTGATAGACTTGTAGGTTATGACCTTTCTGGGATAATTTGGAAAAAAGTTCGTTATGGCCTTTCAGCAGGACGCGTACAATCCCCTGCACTTCGTATAATAATGGAGCGCGAAAGAGAAATAAGAAATTTCATCCCAATAAAATATTTTAATATCGCTGCTGAGCTTGAAACTATTGGCAAGCTTACTGAATCTAAAAAATATAAACTTATTTTTGACTGTGAACTTGAACCAGGACTAAATCCAGAATTAAAGGGAGATGAAGCTCAAAACTTAGTTGAAAGTATCGTAAAAGATGGCCGTGCAGGAAATTGGTATGTGAAGGAAATAAAGGAAACACAAGCCAAATCTAGCCCTAAGGCACCTTTTACAACCTCAACCTTGCAGCAAACTACTTCTAGTCGTCTTGGGTTCCCCCCAAAAAAGACAATGATGCTAGCTCAAAAATTATATGAAAAAGGTTTCATTACATATATGCGTACAGACTCTACAAATCTTGCAACTTCGGCTGTCGCTGAAATCTCTTCTCTTATTACAAAAAAATATGGAAAAGAGTATTTGGAAACAAGAGCTTATAAAGCTAAATCAAAAAATGCTCAAGAAGCTCACGAAGCTATTCGGCCAACTCATGCAATAAATTTGTCAGCTGGATCTACTTCTGATGAAAAAAGGCTTTATGATTTGATATGGACAAGGACTGTTGCTTCACAAATGTCTGATGCAAAATTACTTCGTACAAAGATAATAGTAAATGTAAAAGAGAAAAAAGAGTATCCAAATTTTTTAGTGAATGGATCTGTTATTCTTTTTGATGGCTGGTTAAAAGCCGATCCTGACGGTAAAGGTGAAGATGTAAATCTTCCAAAACTAAAAGAAGGAGATGATTTAAATTTAAAAGCAATAAACTCTTTCGAAAAAGAAACTAATCCACCTGGAAGATACTCCGAGGCCAGCCTTATCAAAGAACTCGAAAAAAGAGATATTGGTCGCCCTTCAACTTATGCATCTATTATCTCAACCATTGAAGATCGTGGTTATGTGGAAAAAATAAATAAAGCACTTCATCCAACAGATACTGGAGAAGTTGTTTCTGATTTTCTAGAAGCAAATTTTGCAAAATATATTTCTGATGATTTTACAAAAGAGATGGAAGATGAGCTTGATGATATAGCAAATGGAAAACTTACATATTTAAAACTTTTAACTGATTTCTATAAACCATTTCTTAAAGAAGTAAAAGAAAAGGAAAAAATAGAAAAAGAAAATAATTTTGGCGAAGCGCCAGAGAATATTAAATGTCCTATTTGCAGAAACAAGATGATTATCAAACTTTCAAAAGGGGGAAAATTTTATTCTTGCTCAAAATTTCCTGATTGTAATGGAGCGAGAAAATTAGATGGAACAGAGCTTGAAGGACCAAAAGATACAGGAAAAATTTGTCCAAAATGTTCCAAGGGTAAGCTCATCGAAAGAGATGGTAGATTTGGTAAATTTATCGCCTGCTCAAATTATCCAAAATGTAAATATATAGAAGTTAGTGAAGAAGAGAGACAAAAGAAAAACACAGGAGTAAAATGCAATAAATGCGAAACAGGATATATGGAAGAGAGACGTGGGAGATTTGGAGTATTTTATTCATGTAGCAATTATCCAGATTGTAAGCATGCAATCAAAGCTAAACCAACTGGAGCATTTTGTAAAATGTGTGGAGAAATGATGATGGAAGGAACAAAAACTATCCCAGAAAGATGCTCTAATAAAAATTGCACAAATCATAATCCTCATAAATTAAATAAAAAATAAAGACACTTGTCAAAATAAAAATTAATGCTACAATAATTAAATGGAAAAAATTATTGAGGAAACGAAAATATTTAAAACTCCCCTCTTAGAAGAGATTTTTGAAGCTGTACCAAAGGAAAATACTTTTGATGATTATGATAAAGATCTAATAGAAAAGGCTTTTAATTTTTCAAAAAAAGCTCACAATGGTCAACAAAGAAACTCTGGTGAACCGTACTTTAATCACCTAGTTTATACTGCTATAAATATTGCTAGACAAAATATGGATGTAGACACAATTACGGCTGGACTTCTTCATGATGTACTAGAAGACACAGAAACAAGTGAGGAAGAAATAGAAAAAGAATTTGGACATGACATACTATTTTTAATACAAGGTGTTACAAAACTTGGAACAATTAAATATAAAGGAGTAGAAAGACATGTAGAAAGTATGCGTAAATTTTTTATAGCTATGGCAGAAGATATTCGTGTTGTAGTTATAAAACTTTGCGACAGACTTCATAACGTTTCCACTCTTGAATATTTAAGAGAAGATAAAGCAAAAAGAATAGCTATTGAGACTTTAGAAATACATGCTCGTCTTGCAGATAGAATTGGTATGGGTAAATTAAAAAGCGAATTAGAAGATAAAGCTTTTCCTTATGCTTATCCTACAGATTATACAAAAGTAAAAACAATGTTTGATACTACAAAGTCTTCAGAAGAAGACTATCTACTTAAAATACTTGATAAAGTAAAAATTGAATTAGAAATATTTAATATAAAGTTTATAAAAATAGATCATAGACTAAAGCATTTATATTCTTTGTATGAAAAATTAAAAAAACATAATTGGGATATACAAAAAATATATGATATAGCAGCCATGAGAATAATAGTTGAAGATGTTGGAGCTTGCTATCAAGTCTTAGGTATTATACATGGTCTTTACAAGCCTGTCCCGCAAAGATTTAAAGACTATATAGCCATACCAAAACCAAATGGTTATCAATCGCTTCATACAACTGTTTTTGATGGAACAGGAGGAACTTTTGAAGTACAGATTAGAACTATACAAATGCATGAAGAAGCAGAATACGGTATTGCTTCACACTTGTTCTATAAAGAAACAGGAGATAGTAAAAATATAAATAACAAACACAAAAAAAGAAAGATTCAAAATCTTGGTGAAAGAATAGCTTGGACAAAAGATTTGATAAAAACTCAAGAAACTTCAGAAAACAAAGATTTTTTGAAAAATATTAAGGAAGGATTTTTAGAACAAAAATTATTTATTCATACTCCAAAAGGAGATATTATAGAAATGCCAAATGGCTCTGGCGTAATAGATTTTGCTTATGCGGTGCATTCTGATATTGGTAATCATGTCTACTCTGCTATGGTTAATGGTAAAATAGTTTCTCTTAATACTAAATTAAAAGATAGAGATATAGTAGAAATCATAACAAAAGATGATGCGAAGCCTAGCCGTAAATGGATGGATTATGCTTATACTAATCTAGCAAAAAGACATATTAAAAACTATATTAAAGAGCACGGTGGAACATTTGACAGATTCTTTGTGAAGTAAAAAATATTTATGGGCGGCTACCTTCGGTAGCCGCCCATAAATATTAAACTCTATAAACTAAAATTTCTTATATCATACAAATCATTCTCCCTCTCCTCATCTTCTTTTATTTCTTCTTTACTTCTATCATCTTCTAATTTAAAATCTTCTAAATTAGAACTTTGATTATTTTGATCACTTTCCATATTATCAAAATCGTTTAAATTATTTAAATCATTTTCTCTATAATCTACAATTTTTAAATTTTCAGATTTTTCTTTTTTGTTAACCGTGTTATCAATTTCTTTATTTTCTAAGTTAGAATTATTATTTACTATCAATTCCCCTATATGATTTTCTACATTTTCTATAACTGGTAATGTACTTACACTATTTGTAATTGGTAAAATATGTTTATGATTTTCTTCTGTTAAATCTTCGACAATATTATGAGTAACCATAGCATCTGCGAGTGGTGAGCTCGATGATAGATTCATTTCTTTTTTAATCTTATCAAACATTCCTTCATGAGATTTTTCTTTACCAGCATTTTTCATAATCCCAGCAAGTGCAAGTAATTCATCGTGAGAAAAGTAATCAATTGTAATTTTCCCTCCTTTTTCTCTTGGCTCAATATGAACTCTTGTTCCAAGACTTTCCGCAAGTCTCTCTTCAAGATCCACAACTTCAGGATTTGCCATTAAAGATTTTTTACGAATCTTTTCATAAGCCACCCTACGAGCCAAACCTTCTGCTTCACGGACCGTCATTTTACGCATTAGCATTTCTTTAAAAAGAGTAATCTGTTCTGCTGGCTTATCTATAAGCATTAGCAGTGGTCTTGTATGTCCTTCTGATATTTTTCCAGCTACAAGCGCATCAAGAATCTCTTGAGGAAGCATTAAAATACGAACAGTATTAGAAACATATTCACGGCTTTTACCAACCTTTTTTCCAATCTCTGCCCAAGAAAGTTTAAATTCATCTGCAAGCTGTTGAAATGATTTTGCACGATCTACAGAGTTTAGATCTTCTCTTTGAATATTTTCAATAATAGCTAATTCAAGCTTGCTTCTATTATCATCACCCACACGCACGACACATGGAACTTCTTTTACTCCGGCGAGTTTAGAAGCACGCAAACGTCTTTCTCCAGCAATAAGCTCATAAGTGACAGAGATAGAACCGTCTTCGTGCGGATCTTCTCTACGAGTCACAACAAGTGGTTGTAAAACTCCGTATTGTTTTATACTTTCCGCTAAATCTTTTAGATTATTTTGATCAAATTCTCTACGAGGTTGATATGGATTTGGTAAGATTTTTTCTACTTCAATCCAAAAGACTGCATTTTGTAATTGTGCCATAAATTTATATAAATTTAAGATATCTATTTTTTTAGTATAACATGAAAAGTTTTTTAAAATGTGATAAGATATGTGAATAAATACGCCGAAGTGGTGGAATGGTATACACGTGCGACTCAAAATCGCATGCCTCACGGCTTGTGGGTTCAAGTCCCACCTTCGGCACAAGAATTAATGACAAAAGCTTTTAAAATTGTTATTATTTAGATATGAACACGGCTTTTAAAAGAATAAAAATTAAAAAAGCTTTAAAAATTTTTAAGAATATACTATCAATTATTCTTCTCTTAATAATCTTATTTTTTATCGTTTCAGTTATAGTTTATTTTTATATTTCAAACTACTCAAAATCATTTATTTATTCTAATTTAGCAAATCTTCCAAATAATAAAACTGGTCTTGCTCTAGGCACTTCCCCTGTCACAAGTAATGGTGATATTAGTCTATTTTTCACAACTAGAATGGAGGCTGTCAAGACTTTAATAGATAATAAAAAAATAGAATATATTATAGTCTCAGGAGACAATCGTGATGTATCATATAATGAGCCAAAATATATGAGAAATTATTTATTAAAATTAAATATAGATAATAATGCTATAGTTTCTGATTATGCTGGTAGAAGGACCCTAGACTCTGTACTTCGTAGTAGTGAAGTATTTAACCAAAATAAAATCACGATCGTCTCACAAAAATTCCATAACGAAAGAGCGATTTTTATAGCAAGAAAAAATGGAATTGACGCTATTGCTTACAATGCAAACTATCCTTATAAAAAATATAAAGATAATATTTGGATAAATACTAAAACTTTTCTGAGAGAATTATTTGCTAGAGATTTAGCTGTTTATGATATTCTAATAAATAAAAAGCCACAAATTCTTGGCAACAGTATTGATATACAAAATGAAAATATTGAAGGTATAAAACGACTTATAATGCAGAATTAATATGCAAAAATCTTTACTAAAAATATTTATAATAATTGGCCCAACT
The DNA here is from genome assembly GCA_964538815.1 of uncultured Candidatus Saccharibacteria bacterium. Classification (GTDB taxonomy): domain Bacteria; phylum Patescibacteriota; class Minisyncoccia; order Phycocordibacterales; family UBA5272; genus UBA5272. Next base: position 95,715 of record CAZIHL010000001.1, on the reverse strand, counting down.
GCTAGTGGTAAAAGTGATGCTGCTGTAGAATTAGCTAAAAAAATAAGAGGAGAAATAGTCTCTGCTGATTCAAGGCAAATATATAAATACTTTGATATAGGATCTGGAAAAATCACAAAAAAAGAAATGAAAAATATTCCTCATTATTGTCTTGATATTGCTGATCCAGTAAAATATTCTAAAAATTATAAGAAAAACCATCAGACTTTTTCTACTAAAGACTATTTAAAGTTTGCAAATAAGGCAATAAAAGAAATTTTAAAGAAAAATAAAACTCCAATCATTTGTGGTGGGACTGGAATGTATATTGATGCAATAATTTATGGCTTGCCAAAAAATGCTGAACCAAACCCCCTTCTTCGCGAAAAACTTGAAAAAGAAAACAAAAAAGATTTGTTAAATAAAATTAAAAAACTAAATAAAGAAAAATTTTTAGAATTAACCAAAAATGAAAATACGAGTGAAGTAAATAATAAAAGAAGACTCATACGAATAATAGAAATTTTAGAATCAAAAAAAGAAAATGGAAAAGAAGTAAAAATATCTGAAAGAAATAAAAAAATAAAATATAATCCTGAATTTGTTTTTATTGAAAAAACATCTGAAGAATTACGAGAAAGAATAAATTTAAGACTCAAAAAAAGGCTTGAAGACAAAGGAAAAAATAATTTAATAAATGAAATAAAATTTTTAAGAGATAAATTAAATCTAGATGATGCTTGGCTACTTTCCCTCGGTCTTGAATATAAATATGTGACGATGTATTTGCGAGGAGATATTTCTTATGAGGAAATGATAGAAACTCTCCAAAATAAAATCTGGCAATATGCGAAAAGACAAATTGTCTGGAATAAGCGATATAAAAATGCTATAATCTCAAAATAATTTATGGAAAATAAAGAAAATAAATACTATATAACAATAGGACTTGAAATTCATGCAGAACTAAAAACAAATAGCAAAATGTTCTGTGGCTGTGCCAATGTTCCTCTTGAAGATTCTCCAAATAAAAATGTCTGTTCAATCTGTATGGCACACCCTGGAACTCTTCCAACTCTAAACAAAGAAGCTATCAAAAAAATGATACAAATTGGATTATATATTAATTCAGATATTGCCGATTTTACAGAATGGGACAGAAAGCATTATTTTTATCCAGATATACCAAAAGCTTATCAGCTAACTCAATATAAATACCCTATTGTAAGTGGTGGAAAAATAAATTCTTGGCCTCTCACCAGAATACATTTAGAAGAAGATACTGCCAAATCTACTCACGATAAAGGCAACCACACTTTAATTGATTTTAATCGTGCAGGAGTTCCTCTAATGGAGCTAGTAACTGAGCCAGAGACTTTTCTAGATGTAGAAGTTGCAGCCAAAGCATGTAGTAATTTTGCAAAAGAATTACAATTAATCCTTCGTATACTTGATGCCAGTGAAGCAGAAATGAGTAAAGGACAAATGCGTATCGAAGTAAATCTTTCTGTAAGTAAAGATAAGAACAAATATGGTACAAAAGTAGAAGTAAAAAATATTAATTCATTTAAGTCTGTTGAAGATTCTGTTCGCTTTGAAGCAGTAAGACATATTGAATTAATAGAAGCTGGAAAGGAAAATGAAATTGTTCAAGAGACTCGTGGCTTTGAGGAGAATAAAAGAGTAACAGTCTCGCAAAGAAAAAAAGAAACAGCAAATGATTATAAATATTTTCCAGATCCAGATCTACCAAAATTGTATTTACATTCAATGTTTAATCTTGAAGAGATCAAAACAATTCTTCCTGAGAATTTAGAAGATATTAGAAAAGAATTAAAAGACTTAAATATTAAAGAAGACTATATTGAGCTTTTGATTAACAACACTACTTTATTTAAATATTTCAATGAAGTTAAAAAAGAAATTCTAAATCACGATTTTGATAAAGAGAAAGCAAATAAACTTATAAATCTAGCTGTGAATTATATCTGTGTAGATGTTTCTTCAATTTTACAAAAAGAAAATAAAGAAAAATTAATACACTTTGTAGACAAAATAAATTTTGTGCAAATTATGGAAATGCTTTTAGTAAATGAACTTTCTAGTCGTGGAGCAAAAGATTTAATTTTATTTATGATGACTGAAATGCCGTATGATAATATGTTAGAAATGAGTGAAAATGATATGGACGCAAGAGTAGTAGCTGAAATGAAAGGACTTATACAAAAAAATGATAAAGACGCATTAAATGAAATAGTAGAAAAAGTAATTACCAATAACCCTGACCAGTGGGACGCTTTAAAACTTGGAAATGATAAACTTATAATGTATTTTGTAGGGCAAGCAATGAAAGAGAGTAAGGGCTCTGGAAATCCACAATTATTTACTGAATTAATTAAAGAAAAAGCGAAATAAAAAATATAAATTAAAATAATTATATTTTAATTTGTATTTTTTTATTTCAATATTTCTCCTAATTTCTTTTCAAAATTTTTTACAGATTTATCATCAAAAAGTGAAAGTAGTATTATATCTTCTTTTTTCTGTTTAGAAGCTTTGGCTAAATCGTTCACTTTTTTGTCTAATTCTTTTTTATCTTTTACTTCGTCTATTTTAGATAAAATTACAATTTCTTTTTTCTTTGTTAGCTCATTATCTTTTGTAGAGAGAAGATTATTTTCTTTATTTTTTTTATCGTAATTTTTTAATTCTTCACGAATAACTTTGTAAGCTTCTTTTACATCAGAATTTTCTACAGAGATTAAATGGAATAGCATTCTTGTGCGAGATATGTGCTTTAAAAATTTATATCCAAGACCTTTCCCTTCACTTGCCCCTTCAATAAGACCTGGAATATCTGCTAAGACAAATTTCTTATACGCTCCTAAATTTGGCTCTAAGGTTGTAAAAGCATAATTTCCTATCTTTGCACTAGCATTTGTAAGAGCATTGAGTAATGAGCTTTTTCCTGCGTTTGGAAGACCTATGAGACCTGCGTCTGCAATAAGTTTTAATTCTATTTCAAAAATAGCATCTTCCCCCCTTTCACCTTTTGTGAATTCTTCTGGGGCGCGATTGGTAGAAGTTTTAAAGTTTTCATTTCCTAGTCCACCTTTTCCACCACGCAAAACTAAAATATCTTCTATTTTGTCACATTCGTATTTAATATTGTAAGTCTTATTGTAAACACTAGAACCAAGTGGGATTTTTAAAAATAAATCTTTAGCATTTCCTCCGTGCATACTTTTCTTTTTTCCTGCTTCACCATCTTCAGCTTGCCAATCTCTTTTATTTTTGTAATTATCTAATGCTTGAATATCATGAATAACTCTTAAATAAACATCTCCACCTTTTCCTCCATCACCACCAGCAGGTCCACCATAAGGTATATGTTTTTCCCTTCTCCATCTAACCACTCCTGTACCACCATTTCCAGCTTTGACTTTTAACTCAACATGATCTATTAACATATATTTATTAGCTAAAATATAACATATTTTACTTTTTTATCAAAGTGTGTTATCTTAAAAAAGATATATACATTATTTAATGATAAAAATTTTTTATGAAAAATTTTATGAAGAAGAAGAAAAAAGCAATAATCTTACTTAGCGCTATAGTAGCTACAGCGGCTTTAATCGCAAAAAAGAAAAAATTATTCTAATTTAAATTAAAAAGCACTTAAAAGTGCTTTTTATTTTATAGCTTTAGGTTAAAAATTCTTTAATCTATAAGCTTTTTCATGGTCACGAATTTTTTCATGAACTTTAGCTTCTATTTGGCGGATTCTTTCGCGAGTTACTTGAAATTCTTCTCCCACTTCTTCAAGTGTATGCATAACTCCATTATATACACCTAACCCGTTTCTCATTTCTACAATCTTTCTTTCTTTTTCTGAAAGATCCATTAATATTTCATTTATTTGATCTGCTAGTATTCTTCTACTTGCTTCTTGATCTGGGGAAAGGATTTTATCATCAGAAACAAATTCTCCAAGTGATGATTTGTCATCATCATCTCCTGTCGGCTTTTCAAGTGATAGAGTTTCTTGATCGATATTTTCAATCACATGAATCTTTTCTACATCTATCCCCATTTCGTCAGCAATTTCTTCTGCAAGAGGTTCACGTCCAAGGTCTTGTGATAATCTTCTTAAAACTTGTTTATACTTTGCAATAGTTTCTACCATGTGTACTGGAATACGAATAGTACGAGATTGATCAGCTAACGCACGAGTAATACCCTGACGAATCCACCAACAAGCATAAGTTGAAAATTTAAAACCTTTACTAAAATCATATTTTTCTACAGCTTTAAACAATCCAAGATTTCCTTCTTGTATTAGGTCTAAAAGTGTAAGATTTGGACTTCTTCCAACATACTTTTTAGCAAAAGTAACTACGAGGCGAAGATTTGCTTTCATTAATATACTTTTCGCCTCTTCGTCTCCCATTTCAATTCTTTTTGCAAGTTCTTTTTCTTCTTCAGAAGAAATTAAAGGGTATTGACCTATTTCTTTTAAATAAATTTGAATGCTGTCATGATTACTTTCACCATCAGAGAGTTTGTTTAAATCTTCATCTATATCTAACAGATTACTACTTCCATCTAAGATATCAACACCAGCTACGGCCAGCTTTTCATAAAGCTCATCTAGATATGTAATATCTTTTTCTAAATCTGGAAATATTTTTATAATATCATCGTATGTTATAAATCCTCTTTCTTTACCCTTTTTTATAATTTCAGTTTCTTTTAAAAATCTTTCTTCTTCTGATTTACTACGTTTAATTGTTTTAAATTTTTCTATTTTCTTTTTTTCTTTTGCTATCTTTTTTTTATTTTCTTCTATTCTTTTAGCTCTCTCTTTTTTATCTTTAGCATTTTTTATTTCTTTTTTCTTTTTTTCTTCTAATTTTTCTTTTGATGTTAAAACTTTTAAATTTACAAACTCCCGAGAATTAGAATTGAGTACTTTTTTCTTAACTACTTTTTTAGTAGTTTTTTTTATAGATTTCGAATTTTTATTTATAGTTTTTTTAATTGTTTTTTTGGTAGATGGTTTAGTTTTTTTAATTGTTTTTTTAACAGATTTTTTAATTGTTTTTTTTATTTTTTTATTCATAATAATTTTACTCTGATTAAATAATTATTAAATTGAGCATACATAAACACACCCTTGTCAAATTTTTAATAGTATATATTAGATTACAAAAAAAAGCAAGAAATATTACAAATATACACCTGAAATTGTTAATTATTCTTAAAATTAATTTTTTAGAAACTTTTCTTGTTTTATTTTGTGAAGATTTTTATACAAAATAACTATATTTTTCAAGTCTTCTTCGCTTTTATTTTCTTCATTCTTACTCTCTAATAATTTTATTTTCTCTTTTACCATTTCCAACTTGTACGCTTTTACAAGATCAAAAAGAAACTCATTTATAATTTTTTTTTCACTTTCTTTATAATTCGGATTTTTAGAAAATTCTTTTTCTATTTTTATTATTTCTTTTTCAATTATTTCTTCTGGTATATTCTTTTTATCTTCTAATATATTTTCTTTTATATTTACATCTTCTTCAAAAAACTTATGTAAAAATTTTTCTTCTTCAATATTTTTCCATTTTAATATTGCAAATATTTCTTTAATTAATTTAATCTTCTTAGAAATATTTTCAGTATTATTTGTTTCTATTTTTTCTTCCTTTACAAAATTATCTTCTACTTTTATTTTTTTAATGTCGTTTACTATATCTATTTCTTGAATATTTAATTTTTGCGCAATGTATTTTATAAAATAAGCTCTATCTATATCGCTTTCAATGGCTTTTAGAAATGGCAAAATTTGAGCTCGTACTTCTTTACCTCTTTCTCTTTCATCGCTAATACTTTTAAAAATATTTGAAAGTAAATATTCTATTAAATGGACTCTTTTTGAGATTAAATTTTTCCATTCTTCACCACCAAAATCTTTTATTAAGTCAGCCGTATCTTTTACACCATCCTTTTTTGGAATAATATAAACATCAAGTCCTCCATAAAGAGCGAGCATAGCGCATTTTTTCATAGCCGCTTCCCCAGCAGTATCTTGATCAAAAGAAAGTAATACTCTATCTGCAAATCTTTTTAAAATTTTAATATGTTCCTCTGTAACTGCTGTCCCAGAAGTTGCTATCACATTTTCTACTCCTACTTGATGACTCATTATAAGATCCATTTGCCCTTCCACAAGTATTGCTTCCTTTTTTTCTGTAATACTTTTTTTAGCAGCATCATAGCCAAATAAAACTTTACTTTTATGATAAATTACTGTCTCAGGAGAATTTATATACTTCCCCATTTTACCATCGTCGTATTTTGGTAAAATTCTCGCTGAAAATCCTACAACATTTCCAAAAGTATTTTTAATTGGAAACATTATCCTACCCCTAAATCTATCAAAAAACTTTTCTTCACCTTCCTTTTTTACGACAACTCCTGCGGCTATCATTTCTTCAGGAGAAAAACCGTCTTTTGATAAATTTATAAAAAGATTTCTCCAGCCAACCTCACCACCAACAGCAAAACCAATATTAAACTTTTTTATAGTTTCCTGTGTTAAACCTCTTTCACCTAAATACATTTTAGCTTCTGCAGAATCTCTTAAATTATTTTCATAATGTATTACTGATGTTTGTAAAAGATTTATAAGATTTGATTCTTTATCTTTTTCTTCTTTTTTAAATGGAGTTAATTTTATCCCCGCCCTTTCTGCGAGTATTGTTAAAGCTTCATAAAATGGTACACTTTCCATCTTTTCAATAAAAGAAAAAATATCTCCATGTTCACTACAGCCAAAACAATGATAAGTTCCTCTTTCAAGAGAAACATAAAAGCTAGGAGTCTTTTCATTATGAAATGGACAACGACCTTTAAATTGTGATCCTGATTTTTCAAGCCTAACATAAGTTGAAACCACATCAAGTATGGAAATGGCTTGTTTGATTTGATCTTTCGGATTCATAAATTATCTTTATTTTAACAGAAATTGAGTAAATTATAAAAAATTAAAATACTTGACAAAATCCCTTCGCTCTCGCAAAGGGATTTTTCTTTTTTATAATTTTATTTTTAATCTTCTAATTCTTTTTCAGTATTTTCTTTTCTAGCTTCTACACCTGTTCCTGCTGGTATAAGTTTACCAATTATCACATTTTCCTTAAGTCCTTGCAGCTTATCTATTTGTCCTCTTGTTGATGCATTAATCAAAACTTTTGTAGTATGCTGAAATGATGCTGATGATAGCCATGAATTTGTTGTAAGAGCGACTTCTGAGATTCCAAGTATTAGGTTTGATCCTTTTGCAATATTTCCTCCTACTGCTTTTACTCTATCATTTTCAATTCTAAAGTCTGAAACCTCTACAACATCTCCTTGTGTAAAGTGAGTATCACCCACTTCTTTCACTTTTACACGAGAAAGCATTTGTTTAATGATAAGCTCAATATGTTTTCTTGAAATTGATGCTCCTTGTAGTTCATAAACTTTATTTAGCTCATTTACAATGTATTGTTCTGCTGCTTCTCTTCCTGCTAAATCATAAAGTTGTTCTATATTTAATGATCCATCAGTTAAAGCTTGGCCTTTGACTACTTTATCTCCCACTTTTACAATCGGACGTCTTGTATATGACATATCATATTCAATTCTCATTCCTTTTTTCTTTGCTTGTGTGTATGATCCGTCATCATTACTCATTACCACAATTTTCTTTTCTTTTCTGTTTCTGATAACTTCTACAACTTCACCATTTGATAGAGAAATAACACCAGGATTTTTCGGTACCCGTCTTTCAAAGATTTCCGCAACACGAGGAAGACCTTGTGTAATGTCGGCTCCCGCCACTCCTCCTGAGTGGAATGTACGCATTGTAAGCTGTGTTCCAGGCTCTCCAATCGCCTGTGCTGCCACAATACCAACCGCTTCACCAATCTTTACAAGTTCATTTCTTGCAAGGTCAGCACCATAACATTTTTGACATACTCCATGTAATGATTCGCAAGAAAGTGGTGAGTAAACATATACTTCTTCTATACCATTATCAGTAATGGCTTTAATGTCTCCTTTTTTAACTAGATGACCTTTCTTTAGAATTATATTCCCGTCTTTGCCAAGTAGATCTTGTGCAAGAACTCTACCACGAATACTCTTTGAGAGTGGAATTTCAATTCCCATTACGTCTTCTTTTGTTAAGAGTTTAGTATTCTTTGTACCACAGTCAGCTTCATAAATAATAATATCCTGTGACACGTCTACAAGTCTTCTTGTTAAATATCCAGCTTCTGCGGTCTTAAGAGCTGTGTCAGAAGTACCTTTACGGGCACCGTAAGTTGTAATGAAGTATTCAATTGGAGAAAGTCCTTCTTTGTTTGAAGAGATAACTGGGAAATCAATATTTTTTCCAGAAGAGTTAACAATAATTCCCTTCATGCCTGCAATCTGTATAAGTTGCTTCATTGAACCTCTAGCTCCTGAAGTAACTAAGTTATATACTGAACCGTATTTATCAATTGATTCTGTTGGCATAATATTTTCAATTTCTTTTCTAATTGAAAGCCAATTTTCTATAACCTTTTGATATTTTTCTTCTTCTGATAAAAGCCCAGATTCGTAGAATTCATTAATTTTTCTTTCTTCTACTCTTCCTTTTTCTACAATTTCTTTTTTCTCTTTTGGAACTCTCACTGCATCAATACTCCAAGTTGTACCTGAAATTGTTGCATATTTAAATCCAAAGGATTTAATTTTATCAATAATAGCTGGCGCTCTTTCAAAACCATATTGCATGATTATTTTATCAATAATCTTATTCATATAATTTCCACCAACTTGTTCATTGATATATTCAAAATCATCAGGAAGGATTGAATTAAATCTTAATCTTCCAACCGTAGTTTCAAATCTTTGACCGTTGAATTTTTTATATTTTTCTTTATTTGTTGGGACAACTTTAATTTTTGCACGAATATCTACAATTCCAAATTCATGAGCTGTGATAGCCTCATTTGGAGAACCAAAATATTTTCCCTCCCCTTTAACTCCTTCCACTTCTGTTGTAAGCCAAAAACATCCAAGTAACATATCCATACGAGGGTTTACAATAGATTCTCCTGATCCTGGTTTCAAAAGATTTTTATTTGCTGCCATAATCTCTCTAGCTTCTCTTTGCGCTTCTTCTCCAAGAGGTAAATGGACTGCCATTTGATCTCCGTCAAAGTCCGCGTTGAAAGCGGTACAAACTAACGGATGAAGTTGAATAGCATTTCCTTCAACCATTTTTGGCTTGAAAGCTTGAATACCAAGTCGATGAAGAGTTGGAGCACGGTTTAGAAGAACATATTTTCCTTCAATCACTTCTTCAAGAATTTCCCATACTTCTGGAATACCGTCTTCGATTAATTTATTTGCTCCACGAATATTAAAGGTGAATTCTCTTTCAAGTAATTTTGAAATAACAAAAGGCTTGAATAATTCAAGAACCATATGTTTTGGAAGTCCACATTCATCAAGAGCGAGGTCCGGACCAATCACAATCACAGAACGACCAGAATAGTCTACACGCTTACCTAGTAAGTTTTGACGGAATAGACCTGATTTTGATTTAATACCATCTGATAGAGATTTAAGTTGTCTCTTTTGTCCTACAATTGTTGTAGCTTCTTGACCTCTTCTCATTGAGTTATCAATAAGAGCATCTACAGCTTCCTGAAGAATTCTTTTCTCATTTCTCAAGATTACATCTGGTGCAGAAATTTCTTTTAGTTTTAAGAGACGATTATTTCTATTAATTACTCTTCTGTATAAATCATTTACATCACTTGTAGCATATCTTCCTCCTTCAAGAGCAACCATTGGACGAATTCCTGGAGGTGTTACCGGAAGAGCTGTAAGGAACATCCATTCTGGTCGAATTCCAGCGTTTTTAAACGCTCTTATAAGTGAGAGTCTTTTTTCTTGTTTTTCTTTTTCTATAGAAGAAATTTTTTCTAATTTTTTTAATATTTGTTCTTCTAATTCATTTAAATTTATTTTTTTGAAAATATTATATATGGCCTCTGGACCTATTTCAGCTTCAAAAGCTATGCTATATCTCATAGAATATCTATGATATGTTAATTCGTCTAATATTTTATTTTCACGAATATCTATTATTTCTTTTTTTGTTGCAAGCATTAATTCTTTTAATTTTTCTTTTGTCTTTTCATCATTGGCAGATTTAATTTTTGCTTTAAATTCACTTTCTAAATTCTTTAAAAGTTCTTCTTTTTCTCTTTCATTTACTTTTGTAATAATATAATTTGCAAAATAAACCACTTTTTCAACTTCTCCTGTTGATTCACCAAGAACTAAAGCTATTTTTGAAGGTATGCTTTTTAAAAACCAAATATGTGCTACAGGAGTCGTCAATTCAATATGTCCCATTCTTTCACGGCGAACTATAGATTTTGTTACTTGCACTCCACATTTTTCACAAATAATATCTTTATACCTAATCCTTCTATATTTACCGCAATTACACTCATAATCTTTTTCTGGCCCAAATATTTTTTCATCAAAAAGACCCGATCTTTCGCTTCTACCAGTTCTATAATTTATAGTATCTGGCTTTGTAACTTCACCATAACTCCAAGCTCTAATAGCTTCTGGTGAGGCAATTTTGATTTGCAATGCTTCAAAATTTGTTGTATCTATTGTTTTCATAATTTTATTTTAATTATTTTTTAGATTAATAAATTTGTTTTAGTTTTCCTTTTCCATTTCTACAAATTTTTCCTCACCTAGTAAATTTTCTTTACGACCTTTTTTCTTTTTATCTTCTTTTACAAGTGGAACCACATCCAGTGCAAGCCCTCTCAAAGTATTCAAAAGAACATTCAATGCTGCTGGCACATTTGGCTCTTTGATAGTCTCATTTTTGATAATACTATTAAAAGCATCACTTCTACCAGTAATATCGTCAGACTTAATTGTTAGCATTTCACGTAGTGTATGTGAGGCACCATAACCTTCTAGTGCCCACACTTCCATTTCTCCAAATCTTTGTCCTCCATTTTGAGATTTTCCTCCAAGAGGTTGTTGTGTGATAAGGGAGTATGGACCGATACTTCTAGCATGAAGTTTATCTTCAACCATGTGGTGAAGCTTTAGCATGTACATAATACCGATTGCTACCTTATCTGCAAATTTTTCTCCTGTTCTTCCATCAAATAAGTCTACAGTTCCAGATTCATCATAACCAGCTCTTACAAGTTCGTCTCTGATTTCTTCATCTGTTGACCCAGCAAACACTGGTACCATAGCTTGATAACCAAGTGTATGTGCTGCAAGACCGAGATGCATTTCTAAAATCTGTCCAATATTCATTCTTGATGGGATACCAAGTGGAGTCAAAATAATATCAATCGGTTCTCCATCGGCTGTAAATGGCATTTCTTCAATTGGAAGAATTCTTGAGATAACACCTTTGTTTCCATGTCTTCCGGCTAATTTATCTCCAACTGAAATATCACGAAGTTGTGCTACTTCAATATGAATTCTTTTAATAACACCACTTTCAAGTGTATCTCCTCTTTCTCTTGAGAAAACTTTAATACCAATTACTCTTCCTCTTTTTCCATTATCAAGTCTTAGAGAAGTATCTTTTACATCACGTATTTTTTCACCAAAAATACTTCTTAGCAATCTTTCTTCTGGAGTAAGTTCAGTTTCTCCTTTTGGAGTAATCTTTCCAACAAGAATATCGCCAGCTCTTACGTCTGCACCGATTCTGATTATTCCTTCTTCGTCAAGATTTTTTAATTTAGCTTCTCCTACATTTGGAATATCGTGTGTTGTAACTTCTGCTCCAAGTTTTGTATCACGAACATTACATACAAGTTCTTCAACATGAATAGAAGAAAACTTTTTTTGTCTTACTAACCTCTCTGAGATAATAATAGCATCTTCATAATTTGCTCCGTTCCAACTCATAAATGCTACACGAACATTGTGCCCTATAGAAATCTGTCCTCCTCGTGTAGATGAAGAATCGGCTATAATTTGACCTTTTTTAACTTTATCACCAACATTTACAATTGGTCTTTGATAGAAAACTGTAAAGTTATTTGTTCTTGAAAAGTTTACTAAAGTATAAGTTTTATCTTTACCATTACTTCCTGATACTGTAATTTTATTAGCATCAACATATTTTACTTCTCCGGCTTCTTCTGCAAGCACTAGTCTTCCAATATGTCTTGCTGCTTCACTCTCCATTCCTGTTGAAACATATGGTGCTTCGCCCAAAATTAGTGGTACTGTTTGTCTTTGCATATTTGAACCCATTGATGCACGAGCAGCATCATCGTGTTCTAAAAATGGAATCATACTTGTAGCAATTGAATATGCTTGATTTGTAGACACATCCACATATTCGACTTCATCTTTAGAAACTATTGCTGGATGTCCTTTTTTTCTTGCTTGAACAAATTGATCTTTTATATTTCCAGTTTCATCATAATTAATTCCAGCGTGAGCAATAACAGTATTTTCTTCTTGTAAAGCATTTAAATATGCTATCTCTTTTGTAATTTTACCATTCTTAACTTTCACATAAGGAGTTTCAATTATTCCAAATTCATTTATTTTAGCGTAAGCTGCCAATCTTAAAATAAGACCTACATTTGCTCCATCTGGAGTTTGAATAGGACAAACTCTACCATAATGTGAAGTATGTACATCGCGCACTTCAAATCCAGCTCTATCTTTTGAAAGTCCTCCTGGGCCAAGAGCTGATAAGGTTCTTAAACTCTCTATTTCAGCAAGAAGATTTTCTTGATTCATAAGTTGAGAAAGCTGATTCACTGTAAAGAATTCTTTAATTCTCGCCTGAAGTGATCTTTGATTTATAATAGTTACAGGTAAAGTAGTATCAGTATCTATAACTGACATTTTTTCTTGAATATATCTTTTTACTTGAAGCATTCCTTTTTTGATTTTCATTCCTAACATTTCACCTACAAAACGAACTCTTCTTGAAGCTAAATGGTCTATATCGTCTCCTTCTGCTTCTGGATTATTATTTAATTCAATTAAATGATTTATAATTAAAACTATATCTTCTTTTGAAAGAGTCATCCTTTTCATTTCTTTTGCGTCCCCTTCGATATTAAATCTTTTATTAAATCTCATTCTACCTATTGGAGATAGATCATATCTCTCTTTTCCAAATAAGGATAATATATAAGATTTAGCATTTTCTACAGTAGCAAGATCTCCGTCTCTTAATTTTTTATAAACATCTATATAAGCCTCGTCTGCTGTTTTTATAGTATCTTTAGCTACTAAATTCATAATATAAGCTTTAGCTAAATCTTTACCACTAAAAGCATTTTCTATATCCTTATCTGTAGAAAAACCGATAGCTCTAAGCAATGAAACTACAGAAAATTTTCTTTTTTTATCTATTTTTACAAACATGTCGTTATCATCGTCTGTGATAATTTCTACCCAAGCTCCACGATTTGGTACAATTTTTGCTGAGAAATATTTCTTTCCATTTATTTCTTCGCAATCAAAAAACTCCCCGGCACTTCTTGCAAGTTGTGGAATAATTACTCTCTCCACACCATTAATTATGAATGTCCCGTGTACAGTCATCATAGGTAATGACGCTAAAAATATTTCTTGTTCTTTTTCTGTACCTAAAATTTTATTTCGTAACAAAACTTTAGCTCTGATAGATGCTTCAAAGGTCAATTTATTTTCTTTTGTATACTCTTCTGAATATTTAGGTTCGACAAGCTCAAAAGATATAATTTCTAATTCAAATTTTTTTTCTGTGTAATCTTTGATTGGATTTAATTCTTTTAAAATCGATTCTAAATCTTCTTCTAAAAGTTTTTTAAAAGAAATTATTTGATTTTCTACTAAATTTGGTAACTCGATAAAAGGCTTTCTAAAATTTTGAAAAGTCTTTTTAGGTAAATTGGCCACGAAAAGACCTTCATTAATAATTTTTGTTTTAGACATAAAAAATAATAGCTCTAATTTAAAAACAAAAATACTAACCCGCAAAAAAGAAAACTCCATAAAACTGGTTTTTGCGTTTTAAATATTTAAACTAATAATAATTTCGAAATTATTATTGACTTGAGTCACCCACAAAACGGAGACCTGTCGGGGATAGAAGATAAGCATCTAGTCAATATTGCAAATAATATATCATATGCTATGAATTTTTGCAAGAAAAAATCTCACTTTTGCAAAATGAGATTAAATGATACTTTTTATTCTTTTTAAATTAAAAAGAATCAAACATTTCTTTTCTTAAAAGAAATCTTTTCTTATTTAAATAACTTGCAGAAAAAGATTCTATCCTTGTTAAAAATACATTTATTTCTTTTTCTCCTTTATAATCTAGCCACCATTTTTTAATTCTTTTTTTATTATTTAATAAAGTATCTAAATAATAAAGAGTAGATAAAAATATAACTAAAATTAAAACATCAAGATCTTTATCCATTAAAATACAAAATAAATATCCTATAATGATAAAGACTACTGGTATAATAATACCGAAAACATTACCGATAATTACCGCTTTTTTAAAATAATTTTCCATTTTATAAAATTTAGGGTTTGAAAAAGAAAAGATATCAAAAAGATAATATCATGATTTTTAAAAAAATAAAACTATTATTTTAAATAATAGTTTTATCAAAAAACCTCTTAAAAAATAACTTTATTGATTATGTCTATGATATTCTCTTCCAAATACAAAATTATGAATAAAATATGCAAGAATAGCACCAAAAATAGGAGCTATAATAAATAATCCAAGAGAATCTAAATGTTGGCCAGATATAAGTGCCGGACCAATACTTCTCGCTGGATTTATAGAAGCACCAGTTAAAGGTATAGCTACCAAATTAGCAATAAATAATCCCGCTCCAACAGCTAAAGGTACTAAAGCTTTATTGTTTAACCAATTTGATCTTGTTGTATCTAAAACAATTAAACATAATACCATTGTCATAAATATTTCAACAAGTGCTCCAGCCATTACGCCTACTCCTGTATTTAATGCATTAGTAGCAAAACCTGCATTTATAATTAATATACTGTTTGCAATATTTGAGACAATAGCATATAAAATTACAGACCCTACTATTGCTCCTACGATTTGTGCAACAATATATCCTAAAACTTTATTCCAAGGAAATTTACCCGATAAAGCTAAAGCTATAGTTACTGCTGGATTTACATGCGCTCCAGATATACCATCTATTAAATAAGCCACTATTGTTAAAGCTACTCCAAAAGCTAAAGCTACTACTAAAATATTACCGCCTGTAAAAATAGCTACACTACAACCAATTAATACTAATAAAGCTGTCCCTATTAGTTCTGCTAAATATGATTTCATAAAATTATTAATTAAATTAATTTAATTACTAACATTAAAATACTAATAAAAATAATAGCTAGTAATATAATTATTATACCATTAAAAATGATTAATTATTTCATTATCCCCCCACCTAAAAGCTTATCTTTTTTATAAAAAACTAATGATTGTCCGGAGGTATAAACAAAATTATCCTCCTTATTTACCATATTATATTCGATAAATAATTCTTTTTTAGATTTATTTTCTTTTAATTTACCTATTTTAATTTTAACTTCTTTAGCGTGATATCTTTCTTGTACTTCATATGTTTCCCCCATTTTTAAATTCTCTGTAAAGTTTATTTCTTGTAAGAAAATTTTATTTTCAATATTTTTACCTTCTATATTCTTTCCAACATATAAAATATTTTTTTTAATATCTTTATTTAAAATATATTCTCCATCTAACTTCTCTCCTATTGTATAAAAGAAAACTCCATTATGCTCACCTATTTTTTTATTAGATTTTGTATCAATTATTTTTCCTTTTTTATTTTTAATATACTCTTTTAAGAAATCTTTTACATCTATTTTTCCAATAAAACAAAGCCCTTGCGAGTCTTTTTTCTTTGCTGTTGCCAAATTATTTTCTTCTGCTATTTTTCTAATATCTTTCTTTAATAAATTCCCAACTGGAAAAATTATTTTTTCCAGTTGTTTTTTATTTAAAGTCCATAAAAAATAACTTTGATCTTTTGAAGAATCTTTTCCTTTTACTAAAAAATTATCTTTATTTATTATTTTATTTTGAGCATAATGTCCTGTCGCTACAAAATCAGCTCCATTTTTGATAGCCCAGTCTAAAAATGCTCCAAATTTTACTTCTTTATTACAAAATACATCTGGATTTGGAGTTCTCCCTGCTTTATATTCTTTTATCATATAATCAATCACGCCTTCTTTATATTCCTTTTCAAGATCAAGTGTAATAAAAGGTATATCAAGCTCAGCACAAACTCTCATTGCGTCTCTTCTATCTTCTCTCCAAGTACATTCGATAAAATCTGGCTGCCATACTTTTATAAATACTCCAGTTACATCGTAACCTTTCTTTTTTAAAAGCAATGCTGAAACAGACGAGTCTACACCACCACTCATTCCGACAAATACTTTTTTCTTTTGTTTTCTTAAATTATTTTTTTTCATTTATTTACAATATACAAAATCAATATATTGTTGTAAACACATAAGTTTAAACTGCTCTCATTAATTTTTTATACACCTCTACCAATGCTCTCGTATCAGCCAGTGCAGTATGAGCTTTTGTATTCTCGATCTTTAGAAGTTCACATAAAAATTTCATAGAAAATTTATCTGCTTGGGGAGCATCATAAAGGCGAGCAAATGCAATAGATATAGTGTCGAGTTTAGCGTAGTGCATATTATTTTCTACTCCTGTCTTTTGATAAGCTTTTGATACAAAGTTATAATCAAATACTAAATTATGTGACACAAAAGTACATCCTTCTGCTTTTTTATTAAAGTCTTCCATAGCGTTTTTAAGAGGGACAGCAAACATCCAATCTACTTCATTATATCCATTTATACGAAGTGCTTCTTCTTCTGCGTCTTCAATTCTTTCTGGTTTTATTTTCCATTCGTATTCGCCTATAACTTCTATTTTTGGCCCCTTACCCTCTCTTTCTATTTGTTTTGCAACTATAAGTGACAGCTCTATTATTTCATGTTTTTCAAAATCTGTTCCGGTTGTTTCCACATCTATAAATGCTAAATTATGTTCTTTCATAAATAAAATTTTCTAAAATTATAACACAAATTATCTATTGTTTCTTAAATATTTATTGATATTATCAAGATGTGTTTTATAATCTTTTGCGTAATACATAAGCCCGTCATTTCCAGTTATATAATATATATCTCCAGTATTAATTGGATTTATTGCTGCTTTAATGGCTACATTTCCTGGATTATTAATCGGACTTTTTGTAAAACCTCTTTCTTTATAAGTGCTTGTAGCCGCATCAATTTGCAATGGATAATTTAACTTTAATCTTGTCCACAATACTCCAGAAACTTTTCTCATAGCTTCTTCATTGTTAGCTTCACCCTCAAGATAACTCGCCATACTGATAATATCTTTCATGGTCACAGTTGTAGTACCAATAGCACTTATAACTGTAAATCTTTTTGTAAGATTTATCGTTCTGTCTTCGTCATTAAAATAACTTTCCACTTTAAAATCATTAACATCAAGAGAATAAATACCAAGTTCCTGCCTCTCATTTGTAAAAATATTTTTTAAATTAAAATAAAATTTATCTGAGAGTTGAGTTATAACTTTATCAAGAGTTGTGTTTGGAAGAAACAAATATGTTTCTGGAAAAAGATATCCTTCTTTTCCTTCTATTTTACTTAAAACGTTTTCTTTACTAAAATCATCTATAAGTTGATCTTTATTTATATCACTTAAAAATGCTTTACTTATAATTTGTGCAATCTCTTTATTATCACTACCTTCTGGTATTGTAATCCTGACTGGAGGTATAGCATAATGTGCTTTTATAATTTTATTAGCAAGAGAAATCAAATTATCATTTTTATCTAATGTATAAATTCCTGCTTGAGCAATAGTATTCCCAGAAAATATTTTTATATATATTTTAAAAGCAAGTGAAGAATGAATGATTCCTTCATCAGCTAATCTTTGACCAATATAGTTAACACTTTCTCCATTATTTATTTGAAAGAGATTACTACCGCCTTCACGACTAGAAAGATTTATTTTTGTAAAAAAAATATTATAGATAAAAATAAGTATGATAATTAATATAATACTTGTAATTATTTTCCATTTATTTTTAAGTAAAATTGACAAAAAAGTCCTGTCTTTTTTGTCATCTTCTAATTTTTGGATAATTAAAAAATTTTTAAAATCGTCTCTTAACATGTTTAATTTATAGACTTCAATATAACATAAAATCGCTTATTTTTTAAAGTGATTTTTGTGAATATTTATTTGTAAAAAAATATTTTATTGTGTAGGAAGATTAGAAGGTGAAGAAGATTTTACAGAGTCTATACGAGGAAGTGTAGGAGTTGCTGCCACTTCTCCTGGGAAATGATAAAGTGTTGCCAATTCCTCAACACTTAATATAAACCCCGAAAGATTCATGGTCTTTGAAAAAGGATGAAAAAGAATATTCCAAATATTTGTAATCATACCTCTCTTGTGTCCTGACCAGCCAAAAAAGTTATAATCAAGTCTTTTAGATATGCTTTCACTCATTCCGCCAGTGAGAGAAAACAGTCCATCTCTAGACACATATGACTCATAGAGATTTTCTTTTACCCAAGAAGATCTCTTCTTTCCTTTATCTTGCCAAGGATAATCATAAGGATCGGCCACACCACTTGGTCTAAAAGTATTAAATCCTTCTGATTCGTTAAATGGAGAAACTAGATTCATAACAATTTGTATTCTCCCATCCCCCATACTTTCTGCCATATACAATGTTCGCATGCAAGCAATCACTTGAGGCTTGTTTTTCTTTCTTAAGATTAGCTCAGTACTTTTTTTAGCTTCGTCATCTCTTTCTGCAGGAGATATAGCTTTAGACTCTGTCATACTTCTAACATATTTTGCCTCCACTTCTTTAAACTTTGGTTTTCCATTTTCATCAACACCGTCTGAGACTTTCATCATTTTTGGGTTACCGTACTCATCATAACCAAGAGAATCATTTTTTTTCTTAAGTGACCATTTTGTTTTAAATTTATCTAATTCTATTTTTACTAAATCAGAAAGCTTCTTGCCATCTTCTTTTTTACCGCTTCTCTTTATTTCATATATTCCATTCCACTTTCCTGCGTCTCTAAAAATAATTTGATGACACATGTATTCCCCTTTACCCATCGCTCCAAACTGCTCTATTAAATATGTAAGAGGGTCATGTTTATACATCTCTTTTGGATCCTTATCTAGACCCCAATCTTTATAAGTTTTGATAGGATACATATCACCAGAATATTCTAATTTGTCTAATCCGTCTTTACTACTATTACCAACTTCAACTTCTGATGTCTTTGCAAGTACCCATTCAGTTCCCCAAAAAGATGGCTTATTCTCAGCGTTGTGAATATATGGAGGAAGTTTATTTGTATAATCTTCTACTTCTATTATCTCCACTGTAGGATATTGAGAATAAATTGCTTGCTCCACTCTTGGTTTTAATTTTTTTTCTACTCTCACATAAAAGTGTATAACTCCTTCTAAAGAGGCAATTTCAACAGAAGATACGGCTGGCATATTTCCTTTCCAATTCTCTTTGTACCAATTACCAAGTCCTCCACCTTCAATCATAGACCTTAAGAACAATTCTGTAGCTTCTGGACTTTTATTTATTTCTCTTGGGAGTTTAATTTCGAGTAAAGAATATTTTAAACTCTTTTGATAGGAAGTATTTACATATAACATCCAAAATTTCCATGTCCACGCAAGTAATAGTGTAAATAATGCACAATATATTAAGAATAGTCCTATATCAATAATTAACTGAAGACTCATAATTTTATATGAAAATTATATCATAAATAAAAAGCACCTTTTAGTGCTATTTTATTTACTTTTATTTTAGAGAATATTTCCCATCTTTATCTTTTTTAAAATATTTTGTGTCTTGAAGATTTATAACTACAGTATTAGCCTTTACTATTCTTTTTGTTAATACTTTTTCTATTATTTCTTGTTTAGTTAAAGGTTTGTCTGCTTCAGATAATATCTGAACTATAACATCTCTAACTACCCCAGCGGCATGACCCCACTCTTTTAAGCCGTACATTCCACGACCAACAAGCACAAATCTTTTGTCTTTAATTAATTCATTATGACAAGTCGCAACATTTGTTTTCTTTTTGAATATTTTCATTATTTCAGCAGCCACATCTTTAAAATGCATTGGTTTACCATGTTTTCTTACGACCAAATAAGCATAATCTTTTACTCCTCTCGCTTTAATATGTGGAGAAGTGACTTTTCCCCATTCTCCTAGATCATTTTTACCGATGATTTTTGATACAGATAAGTATTTATGAATTATTTCTTTATTATTTTTATAATCATCTATTAGTTGATCTAAATTTGATACAAATTTTTCTAAAACTTCTTCTTCTTGTAATAATTCTTCTGTATTAATATCCTTATGGAGAACACAAAGACTGTCCTTAATATGACAAGCTATCAAATCATCCACACTCCAATGTGTGTGAAATTCTTCATTTTCTTTTATTTTAGTGAAATGCCCACCTAATACCAAATAAAGATTTATATGATTTTGAATAATTTTATCATTAGAAATATATTCCATTAAAGTCTCTTCTTTAACTACAGAACCTAAATTTTTAATTATATTTTTTAATTCTTCAAATATAAAAGAATGTTCTCTATATTCAGAGGTTTTTTTAATTGAAGATAATGCAAAATTTTCTATCTGACGAACTCTTTCACGAGTAATATCATAAGTCTTACCGATAGCCTCCAAAGTCATTCTTTTTTCGTTTTCAAGACCGTAACGATTTGAAACAATATCTCTCATTCTTGGATTTAAAGATGAAAGTAATTTCTTTGAGACCTGTTTTGGTTTAAATGAGATTATAGATGTATCTGACATAATTTTATTAAATAATTTATTTTATGAGATTTACTCAAATTGATAAAAAATACACAAATAATTTTATAGTTAATTATATATATAAATTACTATATTTTTAGAAAAAAGTCAAAACTAATAAAAAGTCTTTTATATAACAATATTTATAATCCTATTCTTAATAATTATAATCTTTTTTATTTCTTCATCTCTATTTATATATTTTTTATAAATATCTGTATTTTTTACTAGATTCTTTATCTCTTCATCATTTAAATTATTTTTTACAATAAAAGTTCCTCTAAATTTTCCAGAGATTTGTATACTCATTTCTATTTCATCTTTTTTAATTTTTTCTGCATCAAAACTTGGCCAAGTAGAAGTGTGAATTGAAGACTTATTTCTTAAAAGAATTTGCCAAATTTCTTCGCAAATATGCACGGCAAATGGTGCAAGAATTTGTATAAAATTTTCTAAAGTTTTTTTAGAAATATTATTACCCTTTTTTAGTTCGTCTTCAAAAGTATTTAGACAAATCATCATTTGAGAAATCGCAGTGTTGAATTTAAAATCTTCAATATCTTCGCCAACTTTTTTTATAGTTTCATTTATAACTCTCTCTACTTCTCTTGAATCTACTTCAGAATTACTAGAGACTTTTTCGACAAGAGCATAAACTCTTTCTAAAAATCTAGAAACTCCAGCCATACTATTTGTACTCCACGCTATTGATTTTTCAAATGGACCCATAAACATTTCATAGGTTCGCATTGCGTCTGCACCGTACTCTTTTACAACATCATCTGGATTCACCACATTTCCATATCTTTTACTCATTTTCTTTCCATCTTCCGCCATTATAAGTCCTACGGTTTGAAGTTTACTAAACGGCTCATCATAAGACACATATCCTTTATCAAAAAGATATTTATGCCAAAATCTTGCATATATTAAATGTCTCGTTGCATGTTCTGCGCCACCAACATAAAAGTCTACTGGATCCCACTTTTTCTCAAGCTCTTTATCTATAAACTCTTTATCATTATTTGGATCAATATATCTCAAATAATACCAAGAGCTTCCCGCCCATTGCGGCATTGTATTTGTTTCTCTGTAGAATTTTTTAATCCCCTCATTAATTAATTCAAAAGAAACAATATAAAATTCTATTTCCTCATTTATATCTTCTCCATAATACTTTTTATAAGCAATGATTTGCTCTTCTTTTGAATTATAAGATCTATTTTTTCCGTCATTAAAATCTAGATCTTTTAATTTTTTAGATTCTATTTTTAATATTTTTCCGTAACCAAAAATATTATCTTTTTGATCTTTAAAAGAAACTACAGACCCTTTTTCAAAATTCTTTTTATCTAGTCTTATGGTATTTGTTTTTTTACCAGACAAAACATCAGAAATCATACTATCGTCAAATCTGATGTAGTTTTTAACACTTTCAAATTCATCATTATTTATAAATCCATAAACTTCTACCCAATCAGTAATATTTGCAAGCGGAGATTCACCAGTTCCACTTGGCTCATAATTTTCTACATTTGGAAGTACTACTGGTAATTCATTATCAGCCACTGCATAGCTTTTTCTATTACCATTTTCATCTTCCGCAAAAACAATAGGAAATGGTTCACCCCAATATCTTTGTCTTGCAAATACCCAATCTTTTAATTTATATTTTGAAACAATTTTTCCAGAGACTTGTTCTGTAATTCTTTTTCTTTCTTCATCTGTATCTTTTACTTCTATCTCTCTTATTTCAAGATTATACTTTTTTGCAAATTCAAAATCCCTCTCATCATGAGCTGGCACAGCCATAATGGCTCCCGTACCATAATCGCTCAAAATATAATTCGCAATATAAATTGGAACTTCTTCACCATTTGCGGGATTTATAGCTTTAATACCAGTATCAATTCCTTCTTTCTCAAGCTTACTCATATCAAAGTCTACAGTTCTTTCTTTTTCTTCTTTTTCAAGCTTGTCTATAAAATTTTTTATTTCGCTACTCGCTTGCCAACCATTTTCAATCCATTCTTTTGCAAGAGAAAAAGAAATCGCCATAAAAGTACAACCAAAAAGTGTGTCAGCACGAGTTGTAAAAATTTTTAATTTATTTTCTTTTAAATTATTATTAGAAGCATCTACAATTTCAAAATCAATCTCACTTCCAACACTTTTACCAATCCAGTTTCTTTGTAATTCTTTTATATGTTCTTCCCAGTCTAATTTATCAAGGTCATTTAAAAGCCTATCAGCATAATCAGTGATTCTTATAGTCCATTGTCTTAGTTTTTTCTTTTCTACAACACTTCCACATCTTTCACATTTTCCGCCATCAAGGTCTTCATTAGCAAGCCCTGTTTTACAACTTGGACACCAGTTTATTGGATCAAAAGACTCATAAGCAAGTCCATCTTTATACATTTGCTTAAACATCCACTGAGTCCATTTATAGTACTTAGGGTCTGTAGTATTTATTTCTCTATCCCAGTCATAATTAATACCGAGCATTTCTATTTGCTCTTTGTATCTTTTTATATTTTTTTCTGTAGCAATATTTGGATTGATTTTATTTTTTATAGCAAACTGTTCTGCCGGCAAGCCAAATGCATCCCAGCCCATTGGGTGAAGCACATTGTATCCTTGCATTTTTTTTAGTCTTGAGTAAACATCTGTCGCGATGTATCCTTTTGGATGTCCTACGTGAAGTCCTTCACCCGATGGATATGGAAACATATCTAAAATATAAAATTTCTTTTTATTATCACTAAAATTATTATCGGTTTTATTTATACCATTCTCCTGCCAATATTTTTGCCACTTTTTTTCTACTTCACTATAATTTAATTTACTCATAATTTTGCTATATATATAATATATCAGATAAAAGAAATACAACAAATTTTTAAAAAATCAAAAAATTGTGTTAAAATTATTTCCTAATAACTAATCTCCTATTAATAATATCTATGAAAAATAATCTGGAAGAATTTGCAATGAAAATAACTAAATGGGTTGGCTCTATTTGGAGTCTTGTTGTGCATACAATCATATTTATATTTTTCTTTGTCTTGATTTATCTAGGATATGATTCTCAAAAAGTAATGTTAGTTTTGACTACACTTGTATCTTTGGAAGCTATTTATTTAGCTCTATTTATACAAATGACTGTAAACAAGAATACACAATCAATTGAAAATATTGAAGAAGACGTGGACGAGATGCAAGAAGATATTGATGAGATACAAGAAGACATTGAGGAAATCGAAAAAGATGTAGATGAAATACAAGAAGACATTGAGGATATTGAAGAAGATGTTGGAGAAATCAGTAAAGATGTAGACGAGATTCAAGAAGACATTGAAGAACTAAATGAGGAGGAAGAGGATAAGAAATAAAAAAAGAACGGCTTAACTTAATAAGCAGTTTTTAAATTCATTAATAAATTAGGTTTCATGGAAAGGCTTTTGGATGGAATACCTCCTTTTCAGTTTTTCTTTCCATGTTGTTAATTTTACTAATTAAATTCTAACAAAAAGAAAACCAAAGTCAAGTGATTTTACTTTTATTATATTTTGAATCTAAATAATATCCACTCAACAATTGTTAGAACTATTCCAAATAATGCTGCTTGCCAAAATCCTGTCAAAGCAAATCCTGGTGTTAGATTGCTTGCTAACATCAAGAATAAAACATTTAAAATTAAATGAAATAGTCCGAGTGTTAGAAAATTAATAGGCCAAGTTAAAAGTTTTATAATTGGTTTTACTATTAAATTTATAATAGTTAATATAAGTGTAAACACTAAAATAGCTGTCCACCCAGAATACCCTACTCCAACTAATTTAGCAGATATTAAAACTGCCAAAAAACTTAAAATAAAATGAATCATATATTTATTTGTTATATATTAATTTTACCACATAAGGAGAAAGGTATGATATAATATCAAAATCAACCTTAAACTTATAAGAATATGAAAACTGCACAAAATTTTTTAAAAAACCAAATTGCCGTTGCAATACTCGCAGCAGCAATTATTATTTCAGCTGGAATTGTAACATACGCCATAATAAACAAAAATAACAATAATACAAAAACTTCAACTTTGGATTCTATAATGAATGGTGATAAATATTTCCAAGGAACAGATTTCAAAGAAAATGAATATATTCTTGGTAATAATAAAAATGATATTACTTTAGTTGTGTATTCAGACTTTGAATGTCCTTTTTGTAAAATGCTTCAGGAAGATACAATTCAAAAGCTACAACAAGAGTATTCATTAGATTCTAAAGACCATACAAAAGCTAAGATTGGTATAGTTTATAGACATTTTGCACAAAGTTATCATGATAAAGCTCCTACAGAAATTAACGCTTCTCTTTGTACTCGTGAATTATACGGTCAAAATGCTTATATTAATTTTATTAATAGAATTTATAATGTCACCCCAGCAAATAATGGTCTTGATTTAGCAACTCTTCCGGATATTGCTAAATACTCTGTAGATGAAGCTAAAAATAATGGACAAATTATAAAAAAGGATTTTGAAAAAAATGAACTTGTAAACTGTTTTAACAATAATACTTACAATGATGAATTTATAGCCGACTCAAATGATGCAATAAGAGCAGGACTTGATGGTACTCCTTATACAGTCATTTTATACAAAGATGGAAATGGACAATTAATTGTTCAGAAGATTTCTGGAGCTAGAAATTTATCATATTTTGAAAGTGTTATAAATAAATTATTGAAAATCTAGATAAAATAAATTGGGGGGGGGGGGGGGGGGGGGGGGGGGCGGGGGTTTTTTTTTTTTTTTTTTTTTTTTTTAATGCTTCTAGATTAGAAGCGAAGGAGGG
>CAZIHL010000001.1:0-69766 GCA_964538815.1 uncultured Candidatus Saccharibacteria bacterium | reverse complement strand
AATATTTTAAAAGTTAAAAAAAAAAATAATTAAAAATATATAAAAAAAAATTGGGGCGGGCCCCGGCGGCGCCGCCCCAATTTATTTTTACTTATTTTTTATTAAATCCCAAGCATCATCCGTAACTCCTCACTAGGCTCCCACGGCTCACTAAAATCAAGCTCCACTTCTACTTCACCAAAATTCAAAGAATCCACTTTTAGCTTTACATCAGAAATAATCTGATCAGCAAATGGACACATCACACTTGTTAAAGTCATCACAACTTTGACAAAATCACACACTTGAAAATCATCTAAATATTCCCCGACTTCTATCTTTTTAATGAGTCCAAGATCAACAATATTAATCCCAAGCTCTGGATCAATTATTTCTCTCAAACTTTCTATAACTTCTTTTTCAATTTCTTCTTGATTCATATTTTTATTTAAAGATTGTATTTTAGAAAAAATAATTTTATTTTTTCTTTATTAATTTTCTTTTAAAACACCATCCTTCATTTCGTAAACTTTATCAATCTTTATAAGTTCTTCCAGATTATCTCTGTGAGAAATAATACAAAAAGCAGTTCCTTCATTTCGTAAGTCATTTATAATATTAAAAACTTTTTGGATAGCACTCTTATCTACTCCAGAGTCTATCTCATCCATAAATACAAAATTTGGCTTTAAAGCAAAAAGATGTAGCATCTCTGCTTGCTTTTTCTCTCCCCCAGAAAATCCGACATTCAAATCTCTTTTTAAAAACTCTTCATTAATTTCATACTTTTTGCAAAATTCTAAAATATTTTTATTAAAATCTAATACTGATAAATTATTATTTTCATTTATATTTTTATAAGACCTATACAAAAATTGTAAAAGATTTACTCCTTCTATTTCTGGCACATGTTGAAGTGAAAGATAAAGCCCATTCTTTGCAATTTCAAAAGTTTTTAATTCCATTAAATTGATTTTCTTATTTCCTTTTTCTAAAATAATTTCCCCACTTTCAATTTCATAATTTGGATGTTTAAAAATAGCTGAAAGAAGTGAAGATTTTCCAGATCCATTTTTACCAGTTATAGATACCACTTCTCCTTTCTTTACTGCAAAATTAGCATTCTCTACAATTACCTTATTACTTTCTATTAATTTCACTCTTAAATTTTTAACTTCTAGTCTCATATTCTTTAAAAGAATAATATAAAATATACCTTTTTTAAAGACTTGACACAGTAGTTATAT
Source organism: uncultured Candidatus Saccharibacteria bacterium (assembly GCA_964538815.1). Lineage (GTDB taxonomy): Bacteria > Patescibacteriota > Minisyncoccia > Phycocordibacterales > UBA5272 > UBA5272. Next base: position 68,540 of record CAZIHL010000001.1, on the reverse strand, counting down.
ATCTGATATAATAAAAGAATAGATAGTTGTACTTTTATAACCCTAAAAATATAGGTAGAATGCCAAAAACATTTAGTGCTCCAACTCTAATTAAAATAGATGGAATATTCATAGCTGCCGGAGGTAAAACTGTTTGCCCTGCATGCAAAGGAGAAGGAAAAATAAAAAACCGCTTTGGTATCAGAACATGCTATATATGCATGTCCAAAGGTGAAATCACTGAGGTAGAAGCAGAAAAATTCCAAAAAGCTTTCGCAGAATACATGCGAAAGCTAGAAGGAAAAGAAAATTAAAATAAATTAAAAAAAGACGCAAAGGCGTCTTTTTATTTTATTTTCTTTAAAGCGTTCTCTAAACATTTGTATGATAGTAATGCACAATTTACCCTACTTGGTGAGATTTTTACTCCCAGCAAATTATATATCACAGCCGGCGTCCAAAGTTTAATTTCTTCTAAACTTATTTGTTCTTTATTTATTTTTTCGCACATCATACTCATACCAGCTTGTGAAAGAGCGCAACCATTCCCACTCCAGCTCGCTCCTACAAGCTTATCATCATCAATATCTAAATACAATTCTCCACTATCTCCGCAATCAACATTTTCTCCATAACCAATACAATCACAGACTACAGAGTCTTTCTCAATTTTATTTTTTGGATTCCTATAATGCTCCAAAATATTTTCTTCGTAAAGATAATCATTTTCCATATATTTACTTTCCAAAAATTTTTTTAACTTCCTTTAAAGCTTCGATCACTTTATCTATATCTTCTTCAGTATTATAAATATGAAAAGAGACCCTTGTTAGACCATTTGAAATATTAAAATAACTCATCAGTGGCTCTGCACAGTGATGCCCTGCTCGGACTGAAATATTAAACCTCGCAAATATTTCCGCAACATCATGTGGATGTACTTCCTTTCCGTTTACAATTGTTTGGAAAGATACAATACCAATATTTCTAGCAGCTGGTCCTGCAAAAATATTTACTTCAAGAGATGGGTCAATATTTAACTCTTTTATTTTTTCAAAAAATATTTCCACCAATCTCTCCGAATTCTCTTTTGGTTTATTTTTTAAAGTACTTAAAAATCTAATAGCTTCTCCTGCACCAATTACTCCAGCAATATTACTTGTCCCTGCTTCAAATACTTTTATATCACTTCGCAAACTAAAATTTTCTTTACTTACATGCGAAACTATTCCACCACCTAGAATACTAGGCTCCATATGGCGAGAAAGATCTCTCTTCATCCAAAGGACACCAACTCCTGTCGGACCAAATGCTTTGTGAAGTGAAAAGTAAGCCGCATCAATATATTTTCCAAGATCGCTCATATCTATACCGATATGTCCAAAAGCGCTAGTCATATCACAAATCACAAAAACATTTTTATTTATCTTTTTTATTTCTATCACAATACTTTTAATATCATTTATTGTGCCAAGTACATTGGAAGCAAGAGAAATAGAAACTATTTTAGTCTTGAGTGATACTAGATCTCTCAAATTTGATAAATCTAAATCAAGATAAGAATCTAAATCTAAAAATTTTAAATTCATTTTCTTTTTTTGAACAAGTCTTTGAAGTGGAAGAAGTGAAGAATGATGTTCTACAATAGTAGTTAAAATTTCATCGCCTTCTTCTAAAAATTTAAATTCATCATCGTGCATAGCTATCATATCGCAAAGCATATTAGAAGACATTGTCGCGCCAGAAGTCCAAATAATATCTTCATCACTACAGTTTAAATATTTAGCTAAAATTTTTCTTGATTCATTATACTCATTTGTAGCTGTGATAGAAATTAGCGAAGCAGCTCTATCAATATTACTTCTATAGTGAAAATAATATTCATTCATTTTTTCTATGACAGAGTCTGGGTTGAGTGATGAGGCAGCAGAATCTAAATAAATTAATTCTTTCCCTACTTCATTTTTATAATTCTCAAATATCTGAAATTGTTTTTTAATATCATTCATCTCAATATTATACATTAAAACTATTTAGAAAATATTGGAAGCTCATCTGAGAAATAAAAATAGAACGCAATAGCTCCAAAAGAATATTTTTTACCGTATAAATCAATCTCTGCACCACCAACTTTTGGATCTGCATTTGGATGAGAATTTCTAAAACCAATATTATAAAGTGTTGTGAGTATTTCTGGTCTGTCTGATATTGGAAAACCAGCATTTTTCCAAGCAGTTTCAAGTTGTTTTAAATATATTGCAGCATAGAGATATGAGTAATAATGATCTTTACTATTAGTTAATCTTTTTACTCTTTCTGCATCATCATTTTCAAGTAAAATGGTATCCCTATATTCTGTAGTTGTAGTCGTAGAAGTAGAAGATGTAGAATTTGTAGTAGAAGAATTTTTATTATCTTTTACTGGTTCAAGTGTCCAAGCATCTACGAGTAATGTTCCTCCATTCCCTGAATAATCTAAAAGACTTTCATATTTTTTACCAAGATAATACGGACTATTTAAATTTTTTAAGTTTCTTTCAATTTCTTTTGCTGTGGCTTCTTTAATACCATAAATACCGAGACTAAACTGAGTTTGTGTACCAAGCACAGCAAGAGGTTGAAAATATCTTTTAAATATTTCTCTCTCACTTGTCATAAGGCGAAGCTGTTCAGCAATGAGTGGAGTAATTATAAGTCTACTTGATATTCCTACTTCTCTTGAAACTTTATCAATAACTTCTTTATCTTTTTGTATACCAAGAGATATTACTTTCCATTCTTCTAATTTTTTTATATATTCAAAATTATTATCAGCAACTTCCTCTCTTTCATCTTTTCCTCCATTTGCATTCTTTAAAAGATCTTTAAAGTATTGAGATTGGTTATCTATATAACCAGAGTTTTTTGTTAGACCAAATTTCATTGCAAAAAACATACCTGTTAAAGCAAATCCTATAATGGCAAAAATTACTACTATGATTTTCCCTATTATTTTTAAAGTTTTTGACAATCTTTGCATAAAATTTCTTCTTCATTATTTCCTTTTTCTAAACATTCTTCGCAAACTATTATTTTTTTATTGCAAAGTTTTTTAGCATTATTTTTAATATCTAACTTTCTATTATTGGCACAGTTTGTATAAGTTTCACTTTTTTTAGAACACATAACACATTTTCCTACAATTTCCCTTTCTTCTCCTCCAAAATCCATTACAAGTCTATTATCAAAAGTGAAAAGCGTCCCTTTAAAATCTTGTCCTGGATATTTTTCCATATAAGTATGCATTCCGTTGTGAAGCTGATACACATTTTGAAATCCTTGATTTATAAGATATGCCGACATTTTTTCACACCGGACTCCACCAGTACAGACTGTCACGATTTTCTTATCTTTATGAATTTTTAATTTTGACTTTTCTAGCGCTTCTGGTAAATCTCTTGAAGCGTTTAAATGGAATTCCATTTCATCATTCACTGTCTTCTCAAAATATCCACTATCAATCTCATAATCATTTCTCATATCTACAATAACAAAGTCTTCATTATTTTCGTACCATTTTTTGAGTTCTGCTGGATCAAGGTGTTTTCCTGTCTCCCTGTTAGGATTTATTTCTTTTGGTAATTTTGTAGAGACTATTTCTTCTTTTACTTTTACTGTAAGCTTTGGAAAAGCAGATAAGTTTTCTGTCCCAACACTTTTTTTAATATTCATGCCTCTAAATTTTTTATCAGACAATATATGTTTTATATATTTTTCTGTATTTTCATTTGTGCCTTCTACTGTCCCATTTATACCTTCTTCTGCTATTAAAATTCTCCCTTTCAATCCAAGCACATTACACACAGCTTTCTCTCTCTCCATCAAAGCTTTTGGATCTTCTATTTTTGTATATTTATAAAAAAGTAAAATTGTATTTTTATTCATAAGTCAAACTATGTAAAAATTATATTTTTAATTTCATCTAAAGACATTTTTATCTTTCTACCAATTGCTAATCCTTCATCTCCAGTGTAAAGCGGTATAAGATGCACATGTACATGAGGCACTTGAAGCCCTTCTACTACTATAGCAACTCTCATTACATCAAGTTTTTCTTTTAATTTATTTTCAAGTAATACACCAATTTTTTTTGATATAGACATGAGTTCTAAATATTCTTCATCATCTAAATCAAAAATATAATCAATCTCTTTTTTAGGAACAACAAGCATGTGTCCATCTCGCACAGGATTTATATCAAGAAATGCAATATATTTATCATCTTCATAAAAGATATCTCCCGGAATTTCTCTATTTATGATTTTGGTAAAAATACTCGCCATATTGTGCGCCGGGTTGGATTTGAACCAACGTAGCCCGAAGGGCGACAGATTTACAGTCTGTTGTAATTGACCACTCTACCACCGACGCATATTTTAAAACAAAAAAATTATAACATAAAATAAATTAAAAAACAAAAAATAAATAAAAAAGCGCTAAAAAGCGCTAAAAATATTTTGGCTAAAATATTAACCAAATAACTTTCTTTTTATTAAATTTATTAATCTTTCTTTCTCCAAAGATTTTAAAAATTTTTTAGGTAAAAATTCTTTAAATTCTGCTAAAAATTCTTTTAAAGAATTTAATTTTACTTTATAAAAACCTTCTCTATGAGAATATCTTAAAGAGTAAGTTTTGATTAAAATTTTTACATACTTTTTCTTTATGTCTTTATCATAAAGACTATTAAAAAGTTTTTCATATATTGGGATATACTCCCATAATAAACCACCTTTTGAATTAACTTTTACTTTAACTAATTCTAAATAATTTGTTAAAATAATGTCTTTTCTTCTTGATTTTTTAACCTCATCAAAAAGTGATAAAACTATATTTTTATTAAACTCTGGAAAAGTACTAAATATCTCCTTTGAATTTAATTTAATTATTGCCAGTTCTTCTGTTTTTTTATTAGCCATTTTTAAAAAAATTTAAATTAAAAAATAAAATGCCGTTAAAAATATAACATTAAATGTTAATTTTGTCAAAATTTAAATTTTTCATTTATATCTTTTTTAACACTTTTTTAAGATATTGTCCTGTAAAAGACTCTTTTACTCCTGCTACATATTCTGGAGTACCCTGTGCCATAAGTTTTCCTCCTCCCACTCCCCCTTCTGGACCAATATCTATAATATGATCAGCACTTTTTACAATATCTAAGTTGTGCTCAATAAGTACTACAGTATTTCCATGTTCTACAAGTCTGTTTAGAATTTCTAAAAGTTTTTTTACATCTTCATAATGTAAACCAATTGAAGGCTCATCTAAAAGATAAATTGTTTTTTCAGTATGTCTTCTATAAAGCTCACTAGAAATTTTTACTCTTTGCGCTTCTCCTCCTGAGAGAGTTGTGGCGCTTTGTCCAAGCTCAAGATATCCAAGTCCTACGTCATTTAATGATTTTACTCTATCATAAATAGATGGTATTGCTTCAAAAAATTTTAAAGCTTCCTCCACAGTCATAGTTAAAATATCGTAGATACTTTTTCCTTTATATTTTACTTCAAGAGTTTCCTTCATAAATCTCTTTCCATTACAAACATCGCAAGTAACATACACAGTTGGTAAAAAGTGCATCTCTACTGCTATTTCTCCATTTCCTTCACAAGCTTCACATCTACCACCTTTTCTATTAAAAGAAAATCTCGAATGAGACCATCCACGAATTCTTGCTTCTTCTGTATTTGCAAAAAGTTCACGTATTGGTGTCCATGCTCCTGTATACGTTGCTGGATTGCTTCTTGGAGTCCTACCTATTGGCGACTGATCAATCATCACAACTCTTGAAACATATTCTGTACCAGTGATTTCATCACAATTATATATTTTCGCAGTTCTATATTTTCTTTCAAGTCTACCAAGAAGATTTTTGTATAAAATCTCATACATAAAACTACTTTTTCCACTTCCTGAAACTCCTGTTATTACATTAAACTTTCCAAGTGGAACTTTCACATTTAGATTTTTAATATTAAAAACTTTTCCTCCTGTAATTTTTATCTCTGCTCCGTTTCCTTCTCTTCTTTTTTTAGGAACTGGTATTTCAGTTTCACCACGCAAATATGAGAGAGTTAAAGATTTTGAAGGATTTGTTTTTGCGGTTAAAAGCTCTTCCAGGTATCCTGCAACTATCACCTTTCCACCATGAACTCCTGCCTTTGGACCAATATCGACAATATAATCACTTGCAAAAATAGTGTCTTCATCATGCTCTACTATAATAATAGTATTCCCCATATCGCGCAAACTTGTAAGAGTTTTAATAAGTCTATCATTATCTCTTTGATGAAGTCCTATTGTTGGCTCATCAAGCACATATAATGCTCCTACAAGCTTACTACCAAGCTGACTAGCAAGACGGATTCTCTGAGCTTCACCACCAGAAAGAGTGTCTGCTTTACGATTCAGATTTAAATAATTAAGTCCAACATCCAGCATGAAAACAAGTCTTGATTCTATTTCTTTCAAAACTACATTTGTGATTTCGATTTCCTTTTTTGTAAAAATATTTTGTAATTTTTCAAAATATTTTTTAGCTTCTTCTATTGTCAGATTTGTAATATCCACAATATTTATTCTATCTTCTTTTTTATCTCCCAAAAATACATTCAAAGCTTCTCTGCGAAGTCTTTTACCGTGACAATCTGGACACTCATCAAGCCCACCAAATTCTTTTGTCCCAAGACCATTACAAGTTGGACACGCTCCATAAGGAGAATTGAAAGAGAAAAGTCTTGGCTCAATTTCCGGAAATGAAAATCCACAATTTGCGCAAGCAAATTTATTACTCATAATAAATTTATCCTTCTCACCCTTTTCATCTATCATTTCAATCTCAACTAAACCTTCTGCTTCATGGAGCGCTCTCTCTATAGACTCTGAAAGACGCACCATTGCATCCTTTTTACTTGCGAGTAGCTTCAGCTCATCTATTAAAATAAAATCCACTACAAAAGAAATATCATGTTTCTTTGTTTTAGATAATTCTATTCTGTCTCTTAAGTTTTTAGTTTCTCCATCAATCACTACTTCTTTATAACCTTTTCCTAGCATGTCATAGAGCATTTGATAATACTCACCTTTTCGTCCACGCACCATTGGAGCTAAGATTCTGACTCCAAGATCAGAAAATTTTACTCCTTGAATACTTTTAACTTCCTTCTCAAATTTTCTATAATCAATTCTTTTAATTTTCTCTAAAATAAAATTTATAATTTCTTCGTTTGAAAGCTTCTCGATTTTATGTCCACATTCAATACAATATGGTTTACCGACTCTCGCATACAGAACACGAAGATAGTCATAGATTTCTGTAATTGTCGCCACTGTTGAACGAGGGTTTCGTCCTGCTGACTTTTGATCAATAGAAATAGCGGGAGATAGACCAACTATCTCATCCACATCAGGCTTTTGCATTTGATTTAAAAATTGTCTTGCATAAGCTGACAATGACTCTACATATCTTCTTTGCCCTTCTGCAAAGATAGTATCAAAAGCAAGTGAAGATTTTCCACTACCAGAAAGACCGGTAAAAACAATCATCTTGTGACGAGGCATTTCTACTGTAATATTTTTCAAATTGTGAGTTCGGGCGCCACGGACAATAATTTTTTCAATTTGCCCTCCTTTTTTATTTTTTGGAGTTTCTTTTTTTGACATCTTCTTATAATAACATTTATGTCAAATTTTTAAAACTCTTTAACAAAAAATTAAAACAAAAACCTCGGCAACCCGAGGTTTTTTATTTTTGTTTTTGAAACTATTACTTCTCTTCAACTACTGGAGTTTCTGTATCAGTATTAGTTGCAGTTTCATCATTAGCTGGAGTTTCAGTTATTACTTCTTCTTTAGCTGAAGCAATTTCTAAACTTCTCATTAAATCTTTTGCTGCTGCTTTTAGAGTATTGTTATCAGCTGCTTTGTTTTCTACGATAGCAAGCCACCCATCTCCATCAGCACCCTTAACAGCTTCTACATAGTATTCAACATTATTTGCTTCATCAACAATATATTTTACTGTTGCATTATCTCCATCAGCAAATTTTACATCTTCAACCTTAATAGAATTATTTGTCTTTAGAACTTTATTTACATAATCTTCTGCAGAGTATCCTCTACCTCCTTCATATGTAAAGTAAAGTGTCACAAGATTTGTGCTTGACGCATCAGCAAGCTTAAACCATTTTGCTTGAGCACCTATTCCTTGTACAACCTTAAAATCATTGTTGTGTAGGAATGAAAAATCTAGTGTATGAGTTCCTTCAAATGAAGCCTTCACAGCACCTGCGTATTTTGAATAATCTTCACTATTTGCAATGTCGATAGTAGAGTCATTATCAGACTTCCAAATATTTAGAGATTTACCTTCTAAACCTTTAAAGAAGAATATAGCCAATAAAACAATCACTAATAATCCAATTAACCACCATGTAGTCTTTTTGTTTTTAAAATCTATCTTTTTCATATGTTTTATATACCTTATTTTTGTATAATTAGAATTTTAACATTCTATTTATTTTTTTGCACTATTGATTTTTAGCAGATTTATTTCATCGCGAAGTATGGCTGCAGTCTCAAAATCAAGCATTTTTACAGCCTCAGACATTTGTTTTTCTTTTAATTTGATTAATTTGTTTGGATTTTTTGCAAAGAGCTTTTTATCTACTTCAAGCTCAAAAGCAACTGATTTATCATGATCTTTTTTAAGGTCTTCTGTAATATCTTTAATATTTTTCATCACAGTTGTCGGAGTGATGCCATGCTTTTCATTGTAAGCAAGCTGTATTTTTCTTCTTCTTTCTGTTTCGCCTATTGCCCTTTCAAGTGAGCCAGTCATTTGATCAGCATAAAGCAAAACTCTACCATCAACATTTCTAGCTGCACGACCAATAGTCTGAATAAGCGAAGTCTCGCTACGTAGAAATCCTTCTTTGTCTGCATCTAAAATACCAATAAGTGATACTTCTGGTAAATCTAACCCTTCTCTCAAAAGATTCACTCCTACAAGACAATCAAATTCTCCTTTTCGTAGTCTTGTAAGAATTTCAATTCTAGCAAGCGTCTCTACATCACTATGAAGATATTCTGCACGAATTTTTCTTTCTCTTAAATATTCTGCTAAATTTTCTGCCATCTTTTTTGTAAGAGTAGTAGCAAGTACACGACGTCCTTTTTTAATTTCTTTTACAGCTTCTTCTATGAAATCTTGAACTTGTCCTTTATACTTTCCCTTTTCCATAACTGGCTTTATTTCAAGCTTTGGATCAATTAGACCTGTAGGACGAATGATTTGCTGTACTATTTTTTCAGAATTTTCTCTTTCATACTGAGCTGGAGTTGCTGAAACATACACTACATCATCAATCTTTTCTTTAAATTCATCATATTTAAGTGGACGATTATCTTTTGCACTTGGAAGACGGAAACCAAAATCTACAAGAGTTTGTTTTCTTGCTTGATCGCCATTATACATAGCACGAAGCTGTGGCAGAGTCACATGAGATTCATCTATTATAGTCAAAAAATCACGTCCTCCAATTGAGAAATAATCAATTAAAGTATCTGGTGCTTCTCCTTCACTTTTCCCTGAGAAATGTCTACTATAATTTTCAATACCAGAACAATATCCAAATTCTTTTATACTTGCCAAATCATATTGAGTTCTTCTTTTTAATCTTTCAATCTCGAGAAGTTTATTATTTCCTTCTTTTGTATCCTTTTCAAACTCTTTTATCCTCTTTTTAAGTTCTACTTGTATAGATTTAATAGCTTTTTCTTGAGCAAATTTATCAGATATAAAATGTTTTGCTGGAAAAATAAAATAATCTTGCAAAGTCTCTAACTCTCTCATTGATACTGGATCAGTCAAAGTAAGTCTATCAATAACTCCATTTTGAATTTCAATTTGAAGCATAATAGTCTCACTCATAGGCATAATATCTATTCTATTACCAAGTGTTCTAAATGACCCTGATGATAAGTCAGCATTTGTTCTTTCATAATGAATCTCCACAAACATTTTCATTAAATCTACTTTTGAAATTTTCTGCCCGACATACAATCTTTTATTTACCTTTTCATATTCAACTGGAGATCCTAAACCATAAATACAAGAAACAGATGCAACAATAATCACATCATTACGAGTTAAAAGAGATTGAGTGGAAGCATGGCGAAGTCTGTCAATTTCCTCATTTATTTGTGCATCTTTTTCTATATATGTATCTGTGTGTGGTAAATAAGCCTCCGGCTGATAATAATCATAATATGATACAAAATAATGCACAGCATTATTTGGAAAGAAAGTTTTAAATTCTTGCGCAAGCTGAGCGGCAAGAGTTTTATTGTGAGCTATCACAAGTGTTGGTTTTTGAATTTTCTCAATTACATTTGCCACAGTAAAAGTCTTTCCTGTCCCTGTGGCACCAAGAAGAGTTATCTTTGAATGTTTAGATTTTTCTAGACCATCTACAATCTCGGAAATAGCCTTTGGCTGATCACCAGCTGGCTTCATATCCGAAACTATTTTAAATTTGTTTTGAGTTTTAATCATTTTTAAATGATATCAAAAATTAAATAGAAGAAAAAGTTAAATATTTTTAAGATTTTATTGCACCACATCACCCTTCACCTCATCAGTATGTACTTTTTTATCTTTATTTAAAAATTCTGAAAGAGAATATCTTATACCGTTCTGATCTTCTAAACTAAAATTTGGAGCTTTGTCGTCAATTTTTAATATATGAAGATTATACCACAACTAATCTTCTAGATATTTTACTCCTTCTTTACTAATGTTTGTATTTAACTCTTTTATTAATTTAATCTTTTTATCTCCGTTTTCATTTTTACTAAATTTAAAATTAAGACCCAAACCTTTTGAAACATCTTTATCAAACCACTGATCAAAAATATAATTTCCAACAGAATAATAAATATATTTGTCTTTATATATTTCATCATTTTGTATAACATGTGGATGGGCTCCAATAATTAAATCTGCTCCAGCATCTATCCACTTATGAGCATAATTTGTTTGAGTAGAATTTGCTTTTAATTTATACTCTTCTCCCCAATGTGAAAAGACAACCACAAAATCTAAATTTTTATCTTCTTTTAATTTTTTAATTTCATTTACAATTATCTCCGGACTATTTTCTGCAGTAAACTGATTATAGGCAATATATCCAATACAAATATTGTTCTCGCAAACTATTTTAGAAAGTCCATCTTTTGATGAGTTATATGGATTACCAAAATAATCCATCTTTCCCTTTTCTAAAAAATTAATAGTACTTTGAAATCCTTCATAGTAAAAATTATCTGTATGATTATTAGCAAGAGAGACAACTTTAATATTCAAAAGTTTTAAAATCTCTATAGTACTTACAGGAAAAGTAAAGATTAACTCTTTTCCATAAGCGCCATCATCATTTAAAGTTTTACTTTTATTTTTTGTAATAGGTCCTTCAAGATTTGCCACCACATAATCATACTTTTTATTTTCAATACTTAAATTGGTCAAAAAACTTTTTACAAAATCTTCTGCTCCACTTGCCTCATTTATTTTCTTACGAATATATCTATCAAACATTACATCACCCACAAATAATAAATTTAATTCATTACTTTTAATATTTTTATCATTTTCTTGTATATTTTCTTCTTTATTCGAATAGTACTGATTACCTAATCTTTCATTTAAGAAAAAATATGCAGTCGTTAAGATAATAATTATCAAAAATATTTTTATAAAAATATTTATTTTCATAATTAAATGATATCAAAAATTAAATAAAAAGAAAAAGGAGTTATCACTCCTTTACTACTTTTAAAAATAAGAAAATTAATATTTTTTTTCAAAGATTATTTGTGAAAGAATATAGTCTTTTTCAGATGGTTCATAAACCACCCATTTTTCAAATCTTCCCATATTTCCAGAAGGTATTTTTCTAGCTAAAACTTCTACATAACTACACTTAACATTACATACCAATCTCAAAATTAAATTGTTAAACAATAAATCGTTTTTTTTAGTTTCGATTATAAAATTATCTTCCATATCAAGAAAATACATTACCATATTTACAATTTCTGGATATTTAGTTTCTGGAAGAATTATTAAAGAATTTTGATTTGGTATTCCTGTATATTTGACAAAAAGATTTTTATTGTCAAATAAATCGAATAGTAAAAAAGAGTTTAAATCTTCTGCTATGAATAATTTTTTCATTATGTATAATTATTTTTAATTGTTAAAAAATATTTTTCCAAATAGAATATATAACATATTAAAAGATTGGTCAATTTAAATACTTTTTGTACTTCTGGTTTAATTTTTAAATTTTTCTAAAACTTCTCTTTTAAATTCAAAAAATCTATCTTCTATTAAGCTTTGTCTAATATCTTTTACAAGGTGGACTATAAAGTGAAGATTGTGAAGTGAAGCAATAGTAGCTGCTACCATTTCTTTACTACGAAATAGATGTGCAAGATAGCTTTTTGTGTATTTGTGAGCATAGCAAGTAGGATCATTACATACAGGACTATAGTCTTCTTTATATTTACTATTAAAAATATTTATTCTTCCTTCCTTTGTATAAATTGACCCATTTCTCGCAAGCCTGGTTGGTGTCACACAATCAAAAGTATCTATCCCATACTCTACTCCTAAAAATAAGTCTTCAATCTCTCCAATTCCAAGTAAGTGTCTTGGTTTATCCTCCGGCAAGTTTTCAGTAGAAATTTTAACAGTTTTAGCCATATCCTCTTTTGTAAAACTTCCACCAATACCAAAACCATCAAAATATTTCCCATCTATATTCATCTCTCCCAGAGTTATAGCACTCTGTTTACGAAGCTCATCAAATGCACCACCTTGAACTACTGCATAAAGTGCTTGTATTTGATTTGTCGCTTCACTTTTACCCAATTTAATATGATGTGCGAGCGATCTTTTTGCCCAGCGATGCGTCCTTTCAAGAGCTTCCACCTGATAATCATAATTAGCAAGCGGACTAGTGCATTCATCAAAAGCGAAAAATATATCTCCTCCCAAGTCATGTTGAATCTCCATAGATTTTTCTGGAGTAAAAAAATGTTTACTACCATCAAACACACTTCTAAATTCGACCCCATTTTCAGAAATTTTTACTAAAGATTTTTGTTTTTCTTCTTTTTTATTTTTACTAAAAATTGAAATGAAAAAAACTTTTATTTTTTTAAAAAAAATATTTTCTTCATTTTTATTTTCTAGATTTTTATCAATATTTTGATTTGTAAGATCTTCTCTTTTAGCAATTTTAGAAACCCCTACTCCCATAGCAGCTCCAAGAGAAAATACTTGAAAACCTCCTGAATCTGTAAAGGTAGGCCCATTGTAATTCATCATCTTTGCAAAGCCACTATGATTTTTTACTATTTCACTACCTGGCTCAAGATAAAGATGATATGTATTAGCTAGACATGCGCCAGCGCCAACATATTTTTGAAAATCCTCTGGCAAAATACTTTTAATTGTCGCTTTTGTCCCAACTGGAATAAAAGCTGGAGTTTCAATATCTCCATGAGGCGTATGAATAACTCCCACTCTTGCGAAAGGTGCTTCTTTTGATTTTTTACTAATAGAAAAAGAAAATTCTTTCATACTTTGAAAGAGTATATCACATTATAATATTTTTAATACCCTACTGCCTCTTCACATTTTGCAATAATTCCTCTTGGTGAAAGATTATCTTCAATACCCAGTCTTTCTACCCGTACATTAGCTCTATTTTTATTTTCAGAAGTAATTTCAGCAATCAAACTCCCAAGTCCTCCAATTTTTGAATGTTCTTCGACCGTCACAATATTTGTATGATTATCAGTAAAATGATTTATAAAAGCTTTTATTTTTTCATTTATATATTCACTGCTTGATGCTAATAGTGACATATTTAAAACTGTCACTTTATAATTCATTTCTTCAAGCTCTTTAGCGGCTAAAATTGCATTATACAAAATAGGTCCACAAGCTATTATTGAAACATCGTATTGAGCATCTAAATTTTTAGAAAAATAAACTATTTCTGGCATACCACTCCACTCTTTTATGTGTCCGTCTTTATTAAAATAATTTTCATCAAATATTTTTGGACTACCTTCACTAGAAAGCTTGAAATATGAAAAATTTGTCCTACCCGGCTTAAAGAAATTTTTTTCTACAACTTTTAAAAGATAACTTGCTTCTTCACTATCGCTCGGCACAAAAATATTAATACCGCCCAAATTTCTGAGCATCGCAATATCATTTATTGTTTCGCGACTATTCAAATAAAGCGCTGCTGCCAAATCATTCTCATGATGTACGAGTGGGCATTGCATATTTAAAAGTGCAAGATTCATAGTTTCTCCACTTCTAGGTAAGACTTTAGTAAAGCCAGAATAAAGCTTATAAAAATTATCCATAAGACTTGTACTGATATTTTTGAGATTATCATTAAATGCTTCATTTACTAAAAATACATTTTTATTTTGATTTTTAGAAATTACACTTGTAATTTGTACTGCTTCTTCCGCCCTAAAAATATGTCTCACATTTCCACTTGGTTCTTCAAGATTATCAACCTTTAAAACAATATTTATATCATCAGAAAATTCAGCTAAAGTAAAAAAACTAGACTCGACCATATCTTTATACTCTTCTTTATTTTTATCAAATAGATTTTTATTCAACATATTTTATATTTTTATTTTATATTAGCTAAAATCACAGCTGGCTTATCAAGATTTTTAGCATAAGCTATTGAATCACAAATATATTCAGGACTTCCTCCATTTATTACTAAAGTGTCAAAACCAAGATTTAAAAGTCTCCCACTTAATTTATTTTCTTTGGTAACACTTTCATAATCTGTATCTGTATAAGCGATTATAATAATTCTTTTCATTTTATTCTTGAGAATAAACTCTAAAGCAGAAATATTATTTAGAAGATCAAGTCCGCTAGTTATGACATAGTAAAATCTTTCATGTTTATCGCCAATGTCTCTCGCTAAAGTGTAATACCCTATTGCATCACCAAAAGTATTTTCAGTTTTATTAAAATTAAATTCTTTTAAATAATTTTCAATTTCAAAAAAGTTTCCATAGCCAGCATGAACTTTTACTATATTTTTTACAATATTTGCATAATTATTTGTTGGAAATACATAATCTCTATTTTTCCAATCTTCCTTTTTTGGATCATGATTCAGAGATCTGAAAAACAAAGCTACAAATATTGCTGAAAGAGATTTTAAATTTCTTTTGACTATCTCATCAAAATCTTTAAACTTGGTATCGATAGTAATATCCACATCTTCTTTCACTCTTTTCAATGCTTCTATTTCATCTTGTGTGAGACTCTTCATAATAGCTTAATTATATCATAAGCCAAAACAGATATTATAAATTTAAGATTTCTCTATATCTGGAAACAAATTTCATCTCATTTAAATCCTTCATAAGATATGATCCAACAACAGAAGTATTTGCACCAACCTTGGAGACTAAAGAGACAGTATTATCATTCATTGATCCATCTACTTGTATATATAACTCCTTCTCTTTGAAATTCTTTCTGAAAAATCTTATTAAAGAAATACATTTTTCATCAAATTCACCTCCTTGTACACCAATTCTATCTATCCCCATAATTTGTAAATCTATATTTGTATGTTTATGTAAAAATGAAATAATATCCTCTCTATGAATACTCATAAAATCTAATTTTGAAGATATTAAGATTTTAATAAAATTCTCCTTAGCGTCTTCTAAAATTTTTCTCAACTCTTCAGTATTCCAAATTTCATCAATATGAATAACTATTCTTTTTGCTTTTAAATCTTTTAATTCTAAAAAATATTTATATTGATTTTCGCACATTATATGATATTCAATATTAAAAATATCTCTATAAAAAAGAATTTTTTCTATTTCTTCTTTGTTCTCAATATTTGGAAGCCATGTATTATTTTCTACAAATTTACCATCGCAAAGATCTATTTGTACTGTATCGAAACTAATATTGTATTTTTTTTTGAGAAATAAAAGAAAATCTAATTTTCTTTCAAGAGATTGAAAATCTTTTTCCAAAATAGCTGGTATAATTTTCATATTAATTCTGAGTTGTAGCCATTCTCATCGACTCTAATTCCTTTAATTCTTCCAACTCTTCCCCTGATACTTTTGTATCCATATTTATGTTTTCAATCTCTTCTATTTCATCAATCCTTCTTTCGTGACGAGTCTCTTTACCTTCATTATCTTTTTCTTCAAATTTAGTAAGAATAAAAGTCTTTACCGCCTCTTTTGCAAAATTTTCACTTACAAATCTAGCTCCTATTGAAAGGATATTTGCATTATTATGAGCACGCAAAAGTTTAACAAGTTCAAGATTTTCATTATTTATAACTCCTGCTCTTACACCTTTATATTTATCAGCCACCACAGATTCTCCTTGCCCAGAACCACCAAAAATAATTCCTAAATTTTCTTTTTTTCCAATATATACATCAGCAGACAATGCTCCTGCACAAGCAGAGATAAATTTTGGATAATCATCATTTTCATCATATTTATATGCACCAAAATCTATTATCTCAATATTTTGAATTACTTTACCAGCCTTTGTAAGCTCTACCAATAAATCATCCTTCTCAATCTCTAAAAAGAGTTTTACTGCTTCTTTCATTTCAAATCCTGCATGATCGGTTGCTAAATATATCTTCATAATAGGTTAATTATACTATAAATTATGGGCGGTGGCCTTCGGCCACCGCCCAATTATCCACATTCCATAAAATCATTATATAATTTTACTAACTTTCACCACATGATCTACTAAAGTCTGCGTATATCCGATTTCATTATCATACCAAGATAATACTTTTACAAGATTTCCGCCAACAACTTTTGTCATTTTGAGGTCAGCAATACTTGCATATCTTAGACCAAGAATATCAGTAGAAACTAACTCTTCTCTTGAAACCGCAAAAATATTTTTCCATCTGTCAGTTTGGGCTGCATTTTCTAAAATTCTATTAACTTCTTCTACGCTAGTATTTCTTTTTGTTATAAAAGTAAGATCCACAATACTTCCAGCTACACTTGGTACACGAATAGATATACCATCAAAAAGTCCTTCTAATTTTGTAAATGCTTTTGTGACAGCAATAGCTGCTCCTGTGGTACTTGGTACAATATTTTGCGCCCCTGCCCGTCCTTCACGCCAATCTTTTTTATTTGGTCCATCCACAATAGACTGTGAAGCTGTATAAGAGTGAACCGTATTTAAAATTGCTTTTTCTATTCCGACAGCTTCATCTAAAATTGCGAGTACTGGCGAAGCGGAATTTGTAGTACAAGAAGCATTACTAGTTATAGGACAAGCATTTAATTTGTCCTCATTTATACCCATTAAGACGGTTTCACTTTGTCGCATAGCTCCCTTTTCATCTTTTGCTGGTGCAGACAACACAACTCTCTTTGCTCCGCTTTCAATATGAAAATATGATTTATCAGCACTCACAAAAACTCCTGTACATTCAACTACAATATCTACTCCAAAATTAGCCCAAATTTTATTTTGTACAAAATTATTCGTATCTTTTTCTGAAATAAATCTAATTTCTTTTTTCTCACCATTTAAAAGTTCTATAATTAAATATTTTTCTTGCTCACTAACATTTTTACTTTCTACACTTTTAAAAACTTTTTGTCTGTATACTGAATCATGTTTTAAAAGATAAATCATATTTTCCAAATCTCCCAAATCATTTATACAAACAATATCTATATCTTTACTAGTAGATGAAGAAGTTAAAGCCAACTTCAAAAAAGCTCTTCCAATTCTTCCAAAACCATTTATAGCTACTTTTTTCATATTATTCTAGTTAAATTTTATCATGAAAATTAAAGAGATTTTTAACTTGACAAGTCTATCTTATTAAATAATCTCTATTACTCTCTTCCAAATTTTATAAATTTAAAATTATTATTAATCTCTATTTCTGGATTATCATTTATAGGAACTTTTTTACCAGGATTCAGTATATTATTTTTATCAAAAATATTTTTAACCTCTTTGAAAAGATTTAACATGTTCTCATCATACATTTCTCCTAAATATGCTGTACGAATGAGCCCGTCATTATGTTCTCCCGTGATAGAACCATGATATTTTTTTATTAAGCTATATACTTCATGACTACAGCTTTTAATAATTTCTATATTTTTATTTATTATTTCTTTATCATCAAAATTCATAAGTGGAATAATATGTAAATTACCATCTGCTACATGACCTGCTATAGTATAAAGTAATTTATATTTATCAAGTATAGGTATTAATTCATTTAAAAATGATTCTAAATCTTCACCTTTTACCACTATATCATCTATAAATGGAGCAGTATGCATACCTTTTACTTTTTGTCTTAAAAGATTAAAACTTTCTCTTCTTATAGTCCAAAATTTCTCTCTTTCAAATTCTGTTTTTACAAATCTAGTTTTAATATTTTTATTTTTTAAATTTAATTCTTTTTTACAAAGAAGTATATTTTGAATTATTTCTTTTTCACTATCTCCTGTAAACTCAGCAATTAAAAATAATTTTGGCATACTAAAAGTTAAAAGTAGCTTTATTTCTCTCCAAAATGAAAATGCTAATTTTAAGAAATTTACTTTTTTGTCACTATCTTTATTTTTATTAAAAATATTTTTCAAAAATACTGGAAGAAATTTCATAGCAACTTTGAAAGTTTTGTCATCATAACTTTCAAAGCTTTCTGGAGAATATTTAATAATAATATCTCGTACATTTCTTAAATCTTTCAAATCTTTCAAAAAGATAAGTAACATTTTTGAATATTTTCTTGGCTCTACTAATTTTACTTTTATTTTTGTAATTATTCCTAGAGTGCCTTGTGATCCAGTTAAAAGCTTAGTTAAATCAAAAATCTTCTGACCATTTTCTTCTCTCAAGATATTCCAAAGATAATATCCAGCTGAATTTTTAGAAGTAATAGGTTTATTCTTTTCTATTGTAGATTTATTTTCTTCTTTTGAAATCAGCTCCTCAATTTCTTTATATATTTTATATTCTAAAGAGTTTTGGTCTAAACTATCTAATTTATTTAAAAATTCCTCTTTATTTAAAGCTTTAAAATTAACAATTTCTCCATTACTTAAAATAGTTTCTAGCTCCAAAACATAGTCTTCTGTTTTACCGTAAATTAAACTTTTCTCTCCTCCAGAATTATTTGAAATCATTCCACCAAGAGCACAGATTTCTCTGGACGCTGGATATGTTGGCAATATTAAATTACTTTTCAAAGTTTCTTTTTCAAAATCACGATAATACACACCAGGCTCTACTACTGCTTCTTTGGTATTTTTATTTACAGAAATAATTTGATTAAAGTATTTTGTAAAAGAAAGTATTATTGACTGCCCAATAGCTCCACCAGACATATCAGTTCCACCGCTTCTACTAGTTATATGATAAACTTCTTTTTTATTTTCTAAATTATTTTTATGCGTAAATTTTAAAAGTTTACTAATATCAAATTTATTTTTTGGAAAAATAACTATTTTTGGTAAAATCTTAAAAAGACTAGTGTCTTCACTATATGATTCTAAAATATTTTTATCTATTTGCCATTCAATTTTTTCTTTGTCTAAAAAATTTTTAATAGAATTCATAATTTAATAAAGAGTAATTTTTTCTATCTCTACCATTGTACCATTTCCTTCTTTACTTTTAATATTAATATTCCATTTATAGTTGTTGACTATATCTTTAACTATTGAAAGTCCAATACCTGTCCCTGAGACTTCATTCTCTTTTGCTTTTCCACGATAAAATCTTTCACTAATTTTTGGTAAATCAGTCTCACTGATACCAATTCCAGTATCTTTTATAATAATTTTCAAATAATTTTTATGATTATGTCTATACTTTTCAAGTATTACAACAACCTCACCCGTATGAGTAAACTTAAAACTGTTGGAAACAAGGTTATTAAATATTCTTTCTATATGAAGTGGATTCGCTTTTATGTATTCCCCGCTTTCAAAATATTCTGTTTTCACTTTAAAATCTACTTCTTCGCCTTTCAAATGAGTCTGATTATTAGAGGCCTTTTTTAAAATATTTTTTAATCTTTCTACGGTTATATTTTCTATTTTATTGCTAGAATATTTTATTCTAGCTTCAAAAAGTAAATCATCTATTATCTCAGTAAGATTTGTAATCTCTTTTAAAATGACCTGTGTTCCCTCTTTTGCTTCTGAAATAAATTTTGTATTATTATTTTCTTTAGCTTCTTCTTTTTCAATTTTACTCATTAATATTTCGCCACGCATATTCATAATTGAAAGAGGTGTGCGAAGCTCGTGAGATACATTAGAAGCAAATCTTTTTTGCAAATTAGTAACATACTCGATTGGTTTTAACATCCTTTTTACCATTCTATCGAAAAAAAACATGGAAACTATAAAAATCACAA
This sequence comes from uncultured Candidatus Saccharibacteria bacterium, assembly GCA_964538815.1. GTDB lineage: Bacteria > Patescibacteriota > Minisyncoccia > Phycocordibacterales > UBA5272 > UBA5272. The sequence continues at coordinate 47,991 of CAZIHL010000001.1, read as the reverse complement.
TATCTGATACTATCAAGAGGAAAAGAGTTTGATTTTGTAAATCATTAAAAAATTGAGAGGAATTAAAATTGTCTTGCACTTCTAAATATCTAAAAACTGGCGAAATCTGGAAAATTATATCTTCTGTTAGAAGTTTATATACAACATAAGAAAAAGAAAATAAAATAAAAAAAACAAAGATAGAAGCTATAATGTCAAGCTTCAACCTTGTTGAAGTCCAAAGATTTTCTTTAAATTGTTTAATTTTCATTTTTCTTTTTATAATTTTCCTAAAAACTAATCTCCTCGGCTCGTCTTTACCCCAGAGAGACCCTACGCCGAAGCTTCATAGATTATTTTCAGGAAAATTTTAATATTAATCAAAAACTAATTTGTATCCCGCGTTCCTTATAGTTTCTATTCTACCTGAAAAATTATCTTTGGCAAGCTTATTACGTAAGTTATGCACATGCACATCTACAAAACGACTGCTTGGTGCTTCAGATTCTTTCCAAATTTTTTCTAAGATTTTTTCCTTACTTACTACAGACCCATCAGCCTCGATTAAGACTTTAAAAATATTTGCTTCCTTATTTGTAAGAAAAATGACTTTTTCGTCATCTTTATCACGATTTATAAGCACTTCTCCAGTATTTAGATTTAACACAAAATCTAAATCTTTATTTCTGTGTACTACTTCTTTTTGAGTGTTTATATTATCAATACTTTTAACTGGATTTCTTCTTTGTAAATCTCTTCTATAGAGTGAATGAATACGTGCTGTTAATTCTTTTACATTAAATGGCTTCACCATATAATCGTCAGCTCCTGCTGCAAGACCAAAAACTTTATCATCTATTGTGTCTTTGGCAGTCAAAATTATAACACCACTTTCAACACCCATACTTTTTATTTCGCGGAGGGTCTCAATGCCATCTTTCATAGGCATCATTCTATCTAAAATTATTACATCATATTCAGTACCTTCCTTTTGTAAATCTTTAGCCCGTGATACAGCTTGAACACCATTAAAAGCTGTATCAACTTCAAATCCTTCTTCTTCTAAATAAAGTTTAATACCTTCATTTAATTTTACATTGTCTTCTACAACTAATATTTTCATATATAAAATTATATCAAATGTTAAAAAAACAAAAAAACCAAAACTTAACATTTAAGTTTCTGATTTCATTTAAAATGATATTACTCTTCATCCTCACTTCCAAATTCCCCTTTGAAATTTGTTAAAGCATCTACAATTTGTCCCATTTCTCCACTCATTATTTTTGGTATTCCATGCCAAGATTCTCTAATTCTATGATCAGTAATTCTATCTTGTGGAAAATTATATGTTCTAATCTTTTCACTTCTGTCTCCAGTACCAACTTGTTCTCTTTTTGTCTCCACTCCTTCAGACTTAAATTTTTCTTCTTCCATTTGATCAAGTCTTGCTTGTAGCATTTCCATTGCTCTTTCTCTATTTTTTAATTGACTTCTCTCGACTGTACATTTTACAGCAATACCAGTAGGCTTATGAATAAGTCTCACTGCAGTTTCTACTTTATTTACATTCTGACCTCCCGCACCACCTGAGCGAGAAGTCTCCATTTCAATATCCACTGGATTGATAGTAATCTTTTTTATTTTTCTGATTGGCATTACAGCAACGGTTACGGTTGAAGTGTGCACTCTTCCATTTTTTTCAGTATCTGGTACACGTTGAACACGATGTACCCCCATTTCAAATTTAAATAAATCCCAAGCTTTCTGACCTTTTATTTCAAAAGATACATCTTTATATCCACCAACATCTGACACAGACTCATCAAGCTTTTCGAAAGAGCATCTATTTTTAAGTGCAAAATTTTGATACATATTTGCAAGCTCAGCTGCAAAGAGAGATGATTCATCTCCTCCTGCTCCAGCTGCTATTTCTAAAATCATTGCTTTTGGTTTTTCTTCTTCCTCTTTATCCTTATCTAAAATTTCACTCATTTCTTTCCAAAGATTTTCTTTTTGCGTATTAATACTTTTTAATTCTTCTTCTGCAATATCTTTCATTTCAGGATCAGACAAAAGTGAACTCGCCTCTTCTTCTTTTTTTAAGAGGTCTTCGTATGCTGGATAAGTATATTTTGTCTTATCGTTATTTTTAAAATCTTCATCCGTATATGTCATGGCTTTATTATATTATATTTGCAAAATAAAAACACTCTCAAAAGTCGAGAATGTTTTTATTTCAAATAGTTAAGCTTTCTTTGTAGCTTTTTTAGCTGTTGCCGCTGCAACCTTTTTCTTAAATCTGTCCACTCTTCCTGCTGTGTCCAAAACTTTCTCTTGTCCTGTGTAGAATGGGTGGCAAGCGCTGCAGATTTCAACTTCAAATTCTTTTACAGTTGAACCAACAACATATTTAGCTCCACAAGCACAAGTTGCTACCGCATCCGCAAAATATTCTCCATGAATGTCTTTTTTCATAAATTTCTTAGTTTTTCTATTTATCAAATATTATCACAAATTAGAGAATAAATCAAATATTGCTTTATATTCTAAACTCTACCACGTCCCCATCTTTCACTATATATTCTTTCCCTTCTGTTCGTACTAGTCCCTTCTCTCGAGCTACTTTATAACTTCCAGAATCTAATAAATCTTTAGCTGCGACTACTTCTGCACGGATAAATTTATTTTGAAAATCTGTATGAATTGCTGCTGCTGCAACTGGTGCAATACTATCTTTTTTAAAAGTCCACCCACGAGTTTCGTCTTCTCCTGTTGTGAAATATGTTTCGAGTCCAAGCATTTTATAGCTTTCTTTAATTAATTCTTTTATTCCGTCGTCTGTCACTCCACCAGCAAGTTCAGTTCTCATTAATTCTTTTTCTTCTCCTTCAAACTCTTTTAAGTCATCTTCAACTTTTGCGTCTATAGTACAGTAGTTAAAATTATTTTCCTTGAAATAACTCATAAGTTCGACGAATCTTTTATCGTTTGTTTCGTCTAAATTCGTAGCTCCGGATTTTTTATTTAATGCATAAAGTATTGGCTTCATTGTTATGAGATGAAGCTCTTTTACTAATTTTATTTCTTCTTCATCTAATTTATTTTCAGCAATTAATCTATTTGCAAGTCTATCATCTTCAAGACACGCTTTTATCTTTAGCATTGCTTCTTTAAATTTAATAGCTACCTTGTCCCCCTTTTTTACATCTCTTTCTATCGCTTCAAGTCTTTTGTTTACTGTTGCAATATCTGCCAAAATTAATTCTAAATTGATAATCTGAATATCTAGTAGTGGATCAATCCTATTTTCAACGTGGATTTGTTTAGAATCTTCAAATATTCTAACAACTTCAAGTATTGCATCAGTATCACGTATATGTTGTAAAAATTTATTTCCGAGTCCCGCTCCTTCCGATGCTCCTTTTACAAGTCCTGCAATATCTACAAATTCTACTACAGCTGGAATAGTTTTTTTACTATTACTCATTTTTGATAGAGCATATAATCTCTCGTCGTTAACTTCTACAATACCTACAGATGGATCAATAGTACAAAATGGATAATTCTCAGCAGGCACACAATTTTTTGTGAGAGCATTAAATAAAGTTGATTTTCCAACATTTGGAAGTCCTACAATACCGATACTTAAAGACATAAATTTTAATAATGATAACAAATTTTAGAATTAAAATAAAGGGAAAAATAATTAGAGCGGCGCTTCGCGCCACTCTAATTATTTTAAAATTTATCTTTGTACTTCTTTTTGTATCCCAGCTTTCGCTGCTACCTCTTGAAGTTCTTTTTGATACTTTTTCATTATTTCAAAGCTTGCATACATTTCTGGTTTACCACTTTTGATTAATTCTTGAGTCTCTTTTGCTATTTTTTCAAAAAGTTGTGGATCTTGTCCTACAAGAGCATTAATCATTTCTTTTTGATCGTCTGGTAAATTCCTTGTAGCATATTTTGCTGCTTGTTTTGTAAAAAATTGTTTTATTCCCATATTTTTTATAATTATACAAAATAAAAATAGATTTTGTTAATTTTTACTAATTGACAAAAACTATTTGTATTTAAATTAATTTGCTGAAAGAGGTTGTATTCCAAGTTCTGTTAATTTATCTTCTATCACCTTTTTAATATAGTCAGAAGTAAGTTCTAAATCTACCATTTCTACACCGTTCATAAATACCGTAGGAGTATGGTTGAGTTTAAGTTTTGTAGCTTCTGCAAGACTAGCGTTTACAACATCTATAACATTTTGGCTATCTCTATCTTGAATAAATTTAGCCATATCTATTCCCATGTCTCTAACATATCCTTCGATCTGGCTTTTTGCATCAAGAGTTGACCCCCATTCATCTTGATTTTCAAAAAGTATTTTTTCAAGCTCCCAAAATTTACCTTGAAGTCTAGCCGCTTCTGCTGATTGTGCTGCGAGTAGCGCATTTCTATGAATAGAAATCAAAGGAAAATATTTATAAGTTAATGATAAAGTGTTTGGACCATACTTATCATTTATATACGAATAAACTTTTGGGAATACTAAAGAAAAAGTTTTACATGCAGGACATTGAAAATCAGAATACTCTACTAATTTTATAGAAGCATTTTCACTACCCATTGTATAAGAGCTATCAATAACTTTTTGTACAACTTCTGAATTATTTTTATTACTTTTATTTAATATATAATTGAGTCCAAAAAGTGCTAAAACTATAATTAATAAAGTAACTATTACAGTCACAGCCCCACCTTTCTTTTTCTTCTCATTATTAGAATGAGTTACAACATTTGACATATTTTATTTATAAATTATCTATATAAATAATTATAACATAAAAGAAGTTATATCAAAAAACACTTATCTATCTGGCTGAATTTCGTAATATTTAATTAGATAATTAACCAAATCAAAAAAAGAATCTTTTAAAGTTTGTGAAGCATATTGTGCACCTTGTGGGTATACTTGATAAAGAAAAATTATGTACTTTGGTTTTGTCGCTGGAAAATATCCAAAAAAAGAATGTAAATATCTATCTTCATAGTATTTGCCTGTATTTGGATTTACCATTTGTGCAGTTCCTGTCTTAGCTGCTACTGTGTATTTATTATTTTTCATATGCATAGCATTATCTACAACTTTAATTAAAATTTTACTAATCCTTTCACTTGTAGAAGCATTTGAAAAAATAGATTCAGTTTTATCTGTGGCAATAATTTTCTCTTCTCCGTTACTATAAAGAATACTTTTAACTACATGAGGAGTAACTAATTTACCACCATTACCTAAAATAGCTAAAGCTCTTATTGTTTGAATTGGTGTGAGTGCTATACCTTGACCAAATCCAGCGGTCACAGAATCTACTATTACATGAGAATCTAAATTTGACACTAAGCCAGCTGATTCATTAGGGAGATCTACTCCGGTATATTCACCAATACCAAATTGATGAAAATATTGACTAAATAAATCTCCTCCCATTTTCTGCACAAGAAAAGCAATACCTACATTTAAAGATTGAGAAAGAATTTCTTGTAAAGGCGTACTTGAACCACGTGCCATTTTATCAAAATTAGAAACTTTATAACCATTTAACACTACAGTTCCTGTGTCATTATATGTTGTGTTTTCATTTACAAGACCCGAGTCAAGTGCTGCTGCCACTGTAAGAGGTTTTATAATTGAGCCCATTTCATATACACCAGAAACTAAATCATTATTATAAATAGAAATATCATCTACGTATTTATAATTGTTTGGATCAAATGAGGGAAATTCATCCATGGCTATTATGGATCCATCATTAATATTCATAACTATTCCTCCAACTTTTTGAGAGTTCCATTTAATTTTTGTTTTTTGTAAAATTTGCATTAAATATCTTTCCACGTTTATATCTACAGTCAAAGTTATATCTCCTTCTAAATTACCATTTTTTGTTGATTCGTTTATTTTATTCTCTGAATCTTCATTTTTATTAAAATCTGAAAAAATTTCAGCAAAAAAATTAGAATTTGAGATTGATTCTTTTTCTAAAACGTCATTATAATATTTTTCTATACCGTAAAGTCCTACTTTTTTTATATCTTTAAATCCAACAAAGCCTAATATTTTAGCCGCTATTTCTTTTTCAAAATAAACACGACTTTTTTTTCTGTTTATTATAAGCCCTTTAAAAGATAAACCTTTTAAATCCTCTGCTATATTTTCAGGTATATTTTTAATTAAAATTTCATAAGAAGAATTTTTATCATTTAATTTTTCAAAAAAAAGTTCTTTAGATACAAACTTGTATGTATCTGTTGCATTATTTTGTTCTTTATTTTTTTCTTCCCATTTTATAAAAATATCTTGTATTTTATTATAAAAATTATCTTTAAGATACTCCATGTCTTGTCCATCATTATCTATTTTTTTTTGAAATTCTCTATATGTAGTTTTAGGGTCTATAGCTATATCATATTCATTTGACATTTCTACTGCTGGAGAGATTATATTTGATTTATTTGAAAAATATATAGCACCTCTATTAAAATTTTCACCAATATCATTAAAGTATTGATTATCCCCGAGTTCTCTATATTTTTGCCCTTTTACTACTTGCAACTTAAATAGTTGTAAAATAAATACAATAAAAACAATAAAAACAAAACCCATAAAAATGTTAGTTTTTTTATTTAGAATTTTTCTTTTTTCTTGCATAAATTAAATAAAATCATCTTTATTTAGATTTATTTTCATACAAAAATGATAAGCTTGCGGCAGTATCTTTTCTTATGGCAAAATCATTCATTTCTATATCTATAAAACCATGTTCATTGGCATATTTTTTGCTTAAATTTGTTATTGCTAAATTATAATCTTTTTCAATTTTTGCAGATTTTATATTTAAATCATTAATAGATGCTAAAGTTTCTTTTTTATTTATAATATTAAAAATTATTGAAACTACAGACAATATATAAATCAAGATCAAAACAAATAATATAAAAATTAAAGCGTATATAATATGTATTTTTAAAGAAGTCCGTAGACTTGTTGTAGAAAAACTCTTAAACTTATGCATGAAAAGTTTATTTCCATTTAGTCTATCATTATTCAATTTTGCTGCTTTTAATTGCATAATTATTAATTTATTTTTTCTATTACTCGCAGTTTGCTACTTCTACTTCTTGGATTCTTTTTTATTTCATCTCTACTTGGCTCCAAGAAATCTTTATTATTATTTATTTTTATAAGTTTTAAATTCTCTTTATATTCTTTGACGATTCTTTTTAAAATTCTGTCCTCACCAGAGTGAAAAGTTAAAAAACTGGCTCTACTTTTTATATTTAAAATATCTGGAAGAGATTTTAATAAATCCTCTTCTGCTCTTAACTCATCATTTACAGCTATACGAATGGCTTGAAAAGTTTTTGTAGCAAAATGAATCTTTCCTTTTTTATAGACTTCTGGCACAGATTTTGAAATTATATCCACCAAATCAAATGTAGTTTTAATTTCTTTATTTTTTCTTTCTAAAACAATATTCCTTGCTATTCTTTTGGCATACCTTTCATCCCCATAATAGTAAATAATGTCTGCTATATTTTCTTCATCCCAAGAATTTAGAATTTTTGAGGCTGTTAAATCACCCTCTTCTAAATTATCTTTTAAAGTCATAAGTAGTGGTTCATCTTTTTGAAAAGTGAACCCGCGTTCTGAAATATCTATTTCCTGTGAGGAAAGTCCGAGGTCCGCAAATAAAGCATCAATATTTTTTATATTTAAACTTTCTAGAATATTTTTAATATTTCTAAAATTATCATTTATATAAAAAATCTTTGGAGAAGTAGTCTTTAGATTTTCTTCTAAAAATATTTTAGCTTCACTTAAAGCTTTACTATCTAAATCAATACAAATTAAAGTGCCACTTTTTCCAATCTTTTTTGCTATTTCTATAGAGTGTCCAGCTCTATTTGTGGTAGCATCCACAGCAATATCACCTTCTTTTAAATTTAAAGAATCAATACTTTCTGTGAGTAAAATTGGAACGTGCATAACTATAAAATACCTATATCAGACAGTTTTGTAGCCAAAGCATCAGCACTTTTATTATTTGCATTTGAATATTTCTCCCATTCTTCTTCACTCCAAATTTCAACTCTTGAATGCATACCCACAAGCACAGCTTTTTTATTTATACTAGCAAAATCTTTTAAAGTATCTGTAATCAAAATTCTTCCCACAGAATCAAGATCCGCCTCAAATGCATTTGAAAGCATAAAACGAGTAAAGCTACGAGTGTCTTTATTGGTAAATGAAAGAGATGAAAGCTTTTCAGCAATCTTTTGCCATTCTTTTAAACTGAATACAAAGAGCGACTTATCAAGACCGCTTGTTACTACAACTTTTTTACCAAGAACACTTCTCCATTTTGATGGAATAGAAATTCTTTTTTTATCATCAAGTCCGTGTATGTAATGGCCGATAAGCATATTAATCCTTTGGTTTGATATCTCCCACAATATCCCACCTCTACCCATTATATACCACTTCATATTTTTGGACAACAAAAAACACTATTTCTCTTGTGGAAAAATAGTGTTAAGAAGGTTAAGATATATAAAAATCGTTATTTCTTCTCCTTTACCAGTGGAAACATTATAGTTTCGCGTAGAGAAAGCCCAGCTAGGAACGCAAAAAGTCTATCTCCAAATCCAAACCCACAAGTCGGAGGCATACCATGCTCTAACATCTCAACAAAGTCATAATCAGGCATCATTGCTTCTTCATCCCCACCTTCAAGTAGTTTACTCTGAACTTCAAAATTCTCTCTCTGGACTATGGGATTATTTAATTCTGAATATCCGCGGCCGATCTCACTTCCTGCTAAGATTGGCTGAAACATCTGAGCAGTTTTTCCGTCAAGATTTGCTTTGGCGAGTGGTGCAACAATAAGTGGAGGGTTTACTAGAAAGGCAGGACCAGCAATACTCTTTCTACAATACTTCCAAAGTGTATCAAGAAGTCTTTCGCGATTATCTCCATCATATTTTACTTTTAGGTCTTCTAATTTCTTTTTAATCTCTTCATCACTCGCAGTCCAAGCGTCTATTCCAGTTTGCCTTTTAATTTCTTCTACATAGTCTATCTCTACCCACTCATCTTCCAAATCAAAAGTAAATCCTTTCATTTCAAATTTTGTTTTACCAAATACCTGTACCGCTATTTTTTTATAAAGCTCTTTTACGATTTCCATTCCGTCTTTATAGTCAGCATATGGCATATAAAATTCGCAATTAGTAAATTCTTGAAGATGCTCTGGGGAAGATCCTTCATTTCTATAAGCGCGACCAATCTCAAATGTGCCGTTGTATCCTGCTGCCATTAATCTCTTTTGCCAAAGCTCTCCCACACAAATACGCATATACACCTCCATATCATAATCATTGTGATGGGTTTTAAAAGGTCTTGCTTCTGCGCCACCAGTTGTAGTTTCAAGAGTCGGAGTTTCAACTTCAAGCATTCCTTTATTATTTAAAAATTCCCGGACCACTTTCCAAAATTTTGCTTTCTTGAAAAAGAGTCCTCTCTTTTCTGCGTCAGTTAAAATATCAAGATATCTGTATCTCATTTTTAATTCTTCATCTTGAAGACCGTGATATTTATCAGGAAGAGGAAGAAGTGACTTTGTAAGAATTTTAATTTCTTTTACTAAAATACTTTTTTGTCCTGTTTTACTTAAAAACTTTTCACCGCTTACTTCCACAAAGTCTCCAATATCTAAAAATTCATTATAAAACTGAAAAGCTTCAGCTGGTGACTCTGGATTTTTGATTATTGCTTGCACTTTACTTAAATCATTTGTTTCGTCTGACCCGTCAAAAAGATCAAAGAAAATTAAATTCCCCTGACCTCTTGAAGAAATTATTCTTCCAGCAAGTATTGCTTTTTCTAAAGTGTCAAAATTTTCTAAATAATTTTTTATAGATGAAGTTTTTTCAGAGATTGCAGTAAATGGGTCAAATCCATTTTCCTTTAGCTTTTGTAGCTTCTTTAATCTCTCTTCTTTTAATTCTAAAATAGATGTCATAATAATTTGCAAAATAATAAAAACATTATAATGTATTTTGAGAAAAAATAAAAATCCCCGAAATGCAGGGATTTTTATTTTAATCAAATTTTACTATTGTATAAGTCGCTTCACCTTTTGGAGTCATAAAAGTTGCTTTATCCCCTTTATCCTTTCCAAGTAATGCATTTCCAAGTGGAGACTCGTTTGATATTTTTCCTTCTTCAATATCAACTTCTTCAGAACCTACTATGGTATAAGTTTGCTCAAAATTTTCTCCTACCTTTTTAACTATTACAGTTGATCCTACTCCGATACCATTTTTTATATTATGAGTATCAGCAATAATAGCGTTTTGTAAAATGTTTTCTATTTCACCAATTCTAGCTTCACATCTAGCTTGATCTTCACGAGCTTGAGAATATTCTGCATTTTCTGCAAGGTCTCCAAGAGACTTTGCCCATTCAATTGCATCAGCAATTTCTTTTCTTTTTACAGTTTTTAAATTCTCTAACTCTTTTTCAAGCTCTACTTTTTTCTCACTTGTTAAATATTCTTTTACTTCTTTTACCATAATAGTTTTTTATTTATGAAATAAATTATAACATATTTTTCATTTTTTTTGAAGTATAAAAACTATTTTAAATATTGATCTATATTTTGAGCTATATATTCAAGTACTGGTTTTATAACTTGAGCTCCTGCTGAAGTTCCTCCTACTGGCCCATTTTCTACAACTACTGCAAAAGCATATTTTGGATTATCAAATGGGAAATATCCTGTCATCAGAGAGTTTACTTTACCTTTTACTACTCCAAGTTCTGCTGTACCAGATTTTGCTGCAACATTTAACCCTGAAATATTTAATTGTGGTACTGTGCCATCAGATAACACAACCTCTCTCATACCTTCTTTTACATATTTTAAAGCATATTCATTTAAATTGAGATTTGTAATGGGCCATGTTTTTGAATTATATTTTTGAATCAAGTCTATATTAGAACCAATTTCGGAAGAAGAAGCTGAAAGGAAAAGATGTGGAGTTACTAAATTCCCACCATTTGCAATAGACGCGATATATCTAATTAGTTCTACAGGAGTTACTTGAAAACCATATTGTCCTATTGATGTATGGTAAGTATCTCCTATTCTCCACTCACTGTCTACAAAATTAATTCTTTTCCATTCTGGTGTTGGGATAACTCCCGTTTCTTCATTTGGCAAATCTATGCCGGTACCACTTGTAAATCCAAAAAGTTTTGCATATTCATCAATTTTACTAATACCCAAACCTGGCTGATCCTTATAACCACCACCTACTTGATAAAAATATTCATCTGATGATTGAGCTATAGCTCTAACAACATTTATCCATCCATGCACTTTCCAATCTCTAAAAACTGTATCTGGACCATCGTAGATATTTGGTATAACAATCTGTCCGACAGATAAAATTTGTTTCTCTGGAGTAATTATTTTTTCATTAAGAGCTGCATAAGCCATAAAAGGTTTTACTACAGACCCAGGAGTAAAAAGACCAGCTACTGCACGGTTTAAAAATGGAGTTCTTTTATCTTTAAGTAAATTATTTATTTTTTTATTATCTTCCACACCTTCGGCATTTGTCATTAAATTATTATCATATTCTGGGTAATTAGTAATCGCTAAGATTTCACCATTATTCACATCCATTATTATTCCAGTTGCAGATACAAATCTTCTATTTTCTACAACATCTTTCATAGAGTTAAATAATTTCTTCTGTAAGATTGAATCTATAGTTAAATTTAGATTAGTTCCAGAAATAGGTCTAATTATTAAATTTTCTGACTTTATTAAAGATTTAACATCTTTTTCTACTATTTGTTTTCCATTAATTCCAGTAAGTAAATCTTGATATATGAGTTCTAAACCATCTTTACCTATATAATTATCTTGCCAATAATTATTCAAATTATCTTTTTTAGGATAAGAAATATACCCAAGCATATTAGAAAATCCTCCATCTTTTATATACTCTCTTTTTAAAATATTGGTTGTGGAAGATATGATATTTTCTGCTAATATCTTTCCATTTCTATCAAATATTTCTCCACGATTAGCTAAAATTAGGTGTGCATTATATCTATTATTGTCAGCTTTTTCCTTGTATATAATATAATCCTTTACTTGTATTATGTATAATCTATGTATAAAAAATAAAAATACTATTATTAATAACATTCCTGGTAAATACTCCATAAATTTAGATATTGGTTTAGCTAAAGTCCCTTCTTGTCTATCCATATCTAAACCAACTAAATTTGAAGAATCTAAAAAAATATCTTCTGGATTTATTTCTCCACCACTTATTTTTTTTCTCTTTAATACTTTTTTAAAAATATTTCTAACCATAATATTATCTAAATATATTTTTAGTTAAATTAAAAATCATAAATAAACCAAAAAATATAGAAGATAAAAACGGGAAATTTATATTTGATAACCCAGCATCATAAAAAACACAAAATATAAATATTAAAATAAGTAAAATCTTAAATATTATTTTTATAAAATTATTTTTTTCCATATTTTTAATTTCTTAAAATATAATAATCATTATTTAATCTAGAATTATAATAACCTCTTATTAATAAAACTTTATAAAAAGATGCATCTTGTTTTTCTATACTAACTACTTCTCCTATATATTTTTTATCATCTAAAGCATAATAAATACGATCCCCTACTGATACTTCTAAATTTCCTGGTATGAAAGATATAAAATCACCACCGCCATATCCTATTACATCTATCAAAATATCTTCGATGCTATTTTTATTTTTTTCTAAATCAGTAATTGCTTTACTGGATGAACTATTTATTTCAATTTCATTTTTATCAAAATCTAATGCTTCTTTAAGAGACACTGTATTATTATTTTTAACAGCTTTTATAATACCTTCAACTTTTTCTTTATCTTTTGAGAAAAGTATTACAAGAGAAGAATTTTTATTAACTTTATACACTTTACCTATTAAATTATTTTCATAAGTAAATACAATGTCTCCTTCTAGTACGCCATCGTCTGATCCTTTATTTATGAGTAAATTGTCATATATATTTGTAAAATCTGTAAAAATTTTCTTAGCTACTATTATTTGCTTATTATTATTCTCTTGATTTAAATCTAAAATATGTCTATTTTTTGCTTGTTCTAATTCTAATTTTAATTTATCCATTTCACTTAATAAATATTTTCGTGAATAAAAATATTCAATTACATTATTAAAAGAATATAATGCTAAATTCGTAGATTTATTGGCTAAATTTAATATTTTAGCACTCTTATTTATAGATAAAATATCTCCATCCAAATATTTTTTTAAACTAGGAAATATAAATAAAAAAATAATATAAAAAATAATATAAAAAAAATTTAACTTAAAAAATTTTTTTCTATTGATAATCATAATAATAAATTATACTATATTTAAAATTAATCTATAAGCACGATATCTTTTGAGTCTTTTATAATTAATTGATTATGTTTATCCATATTGGATAAAATTTTTTCAGCTCCTTTTGCAACATCAATTAAAGGATTTTCTGATATATAAGTATGTACACTTAATTCCGTTTTAAAAAATTTATCTATATTTTTTATAAGAGAACCTCCTCCCGTTAAAACGATACCGTTTTCTAAAATATCACCCAAAACTTCTGGTGGTGTTGTTTCTAATATTTCTTTAACAGCTTCTATTATTTGGTAAATATTTGGTAAAATCGCTTCTCTAATATCTAATTCGTTTATTATTATTTCTTTTGGTAAACCAGATACTAAATCTCGACCTTTCACAGCAACCTCTCTTAGATTATTATATTCTTCATTTAAAACGGACCCCACTTCTATTTTTATTTCTTCACTAGTCTTTTCACCAATTATCATTTTATAATTATTTTTAATATAAGAAATTATATCTTGATTCATTTTATCACCAGCTATTTTTAAACTTTTTCTTTTTACAATACCAGATAATGATAATATTGCTATATCTGTTGTTCCTCCACCTATATCCACAACCATTATACCTTTTGGAGTATCTATAGAAAGACCCATACCTATAGCCGCTGCTGCTGGCTCTTCTATTATATAAATTTCTCCCGCCCCAGCTGCAATTGCAGCATCTTCTACCGCTCGTATTTCAACATCAGTTACACCGATTGGTATACCTATAACAACTCTTGGTCTTAAAAACTTTTTATTAAGACTATTTGCTTTATTAATTAAATAAGAAAGAAATTCTTCTGTCACTTCATAATCCGAAATAACTCCGTCAATAATAGGACGAACTATGCTTATATGTTCTGGAGTTCTACCCATCATATTTTTAGCTTCAGTTCCAAGTGCTACAATTTTGTTTGTTTTATTATTTATTGCAACGACTGACGGCTCATTAATAACAATACCTTCGCCTGCCAAGGATACAAGGGTGTTTGTGGTACCAAGATCAATACCAATGTCATTAGAGAATTTTGAAAAATACTTTCTAAACATAGCTAAAAGTTCCTATATATTATCACATAATTTTATACTTGACAAAATAAATCTATAATTTTATACTATAATCAGCAAAATATTTCCTTAAAAGAAAAATTTTTAACAATGAAAAGATTATTTTTGTTACTCGTAATTTCAATGTCTTTTGCCTCTGTAAAAGCTCAGTATGGTTACTATCAGCCGACTGATGCGTTTATGCAATATGAGGATTTGGGACCATACGGTTATCAAAATCTCATAAGCAGAATCCAAAGGTATGGTAGGAGAATTGACCAATCCACAACTTCTATTTATGAAAATAGAATTATGAACCTTGCGGGTTACAGACTAAATGTAACTCAAGCTGGAAATCTGAGATATGTATATGGTGGTACCATAATGTGGTACGACTATTATGTAAATGGATTTTGGATAGGTAGAGCCCAGATTGTTGGTAGAAGTGTAGAAGCAACCTTTTACAGATCAAGAATCCACATCGCAGTTAATAGTAGAATATATTAAAGCCAAAGTACACCTATTAGGTGTACTTTTTTATTTCTGTTCTATGAAAATGCTTCTCAGAAGCTCTTCGACACTAATTATCTTTGCATCCTTTATCTCTTCAGATCTTTTTTTCAACTCTACACTTCCAAGATTTGCGGTCTTTTTAGATACAACTATACGTACTGGTATTCCTATTAGATCTGCATCATTAAATTTCTCTCCCGCACTCTTTCCTTCTCTGTCATCAAAAAGTACCTCCACATCTTTTTCTAAAAGTTTTTTATATATATCTTCAGCTACTTTATATTCATGAGATTCTTTATTATCAAAAAGTGAAATTAAGTGAATTTTAAATGGAGCAACTGCTTCTGGCCACACAATTCCTTTCTGATCAGAAAAAACTTCTACAATGGTACCTACAAGTCTTGTAATACCAATTCCATAGCTACCCATAAAAACTTTTTCTTCTTCTCCTTCGTTATTTTTATATGAAAGATTTATTGGGTCAGAAAATTTATATGCGAGACTAAAAATATTTCCAACTTCTATTGCTTTTTTCTCTATCAAATTTTCTCTATCTATTTCAAGATCTGCAAGCACTTCATCTGTTAACACTTCTTTATTTACTGCAATCTTTTTTTCTTCGTCCACATATATTGTATCCTCTCCTGCTTCTGAAAGAGTTTGAAACTCATGAGAAAATTTTGCAAAAGTCCCTCCACTCGCAAAAGTAAAATATGTTTTTTCTCCTAAGCCAACTCTATCAAAAACTTTTCTATATGCTTCTTCTGCTTTTTCATAAAATCTATCATGTTCTTCTTTATTTTTTGAAAAAGAATAAAGTGCTTTCCAGTAAAATTCTCTTCCACGCATTAACCCAGACTTGCTTCTTGCTTCATTTCTAAAAATAGTTTTAAAGTCGTACGGATAGATTGGTAAATCTTTGTATGAGGAAATATAATGCTTCATAATATTTGCATAAGCTTCTTCATTAGTAAATGAAAGTCCAACTTCTGTACCATTTTTTAAATTTGTCTTAAACCAATTATCAACCACTTCATCATTCCATCTATTTGTCTTTTCCCAGACTTCTTTTGTTTGAATAGCAGTTGTTTTCATTTCAGTTCCGCCAATCGCATTCATTTCTTCCCGTATAATATTTTCAATCTTTTGCACTACTCGAAGCCCTAGTGGAAGAAGAGTGTAAACTCCTGCCATTTCTTTAAAAACATACCCGGCTTGAATTAAAAGCTTTGCATTATTACTAGTCTCATCAGCTGGAACTTCTTTTTTAGTTTTAGTAAAAAGTTTTGATTGAAGCATATTTTTAGTCTTGTTTTATAAAGGTAATTTTAGCATAAGAGAAATGATATAAATACTTGACAAATATAGATTTTATGTGATATAATGAAATAAGAACTAAACTATAAAAAACCACTCTCTTAAAGTGGTTTTTTACTTTATTATTTTTTTAAAACAACTTCATCACATCCTTCACTGTTACAAATATCATTAGCAGTATGAGTAGTAGAAACCCGGCACCATTTAAAATATTTTGCCATTTTTCAGAAATCTTTTTGCCTGTTATCCATTCAATTAAAACAAATAATATTCTTCCTCCATCAAGAGCTGGAAATGGAAGTATATTAAATACAGCGAGTGAAATAGAAAGTACAGCAGTGAACAAAAGTAAATAATTGAATCCCATTTCGCGAACATTTCCAACTTCTCTTACCATTCCAACAGGTCCAGCAATATTTTCAGAAAGTTCTCCTTTAGAAAATAAATTAACAAATAAATCTTTAAATCCAATAAGCGTAAGCTTGGTAAATTCTACTGTCTTTTCCCAACCTATTTTTATAGCTTCACCAAACTTTAAATTTATTGTTGCGACTTTTCCAAAAGAAAGCCCAACCATTTTCTTATCTTTATTTCCTTCAAGATTATATATCCCAGCGATAGTTGATTCATTTACTTCACCTTTACTATTTTTGTACACTATGGTAATAGAATCACTAAATTTACTATCAATATTATTTATTATTTTAGAAACTTTTTCAGTTATTTCATCGCCTGACGCGTCGAGATTTACAGATTTTTTAACTGACACTTTACCTGCTGCATCTTCATTGTTTGAATAAATTTTATCTATTTTGTCTCCCGGCTTTAGTCCTGCATTATCTGCTGGAGAATTTTTAATAACATTTGCAATGATTACTCTTTCATCTTTTATCCTGCCCTCTTCTACAAAAGTTTTGTATTCATGACTTTCTCTATCTATCGCAAAAGTTGTACTTATGTATACTGAGACAGTGATTAAAATATATGCAAGCACTAAATTCATTAATACTCCTGCAGCCAATATAAATATTTTTATGAGAGGATGTTTATTAGCAAAATTTCTTTTATCTTTCTCCTTTCCTTCTTTTTCATCTTCACCATTTTCACCATGGATTTTTACATACCCACCGAGAGGTAAAGCATTAAAAGCATAAGTTGTTTCACCTTTTTTAATTGAAAAAAGTCTTGGAGGAAATCCAAAAGCAAATTCATCTACTCTTACTTTTGAAGATTTAGCTGCAAAAAAGTGTCCCGCTTCGTGAATAATAACTAAAGCGAGTAGGATTATTATAAAAATTACTATTGTCATATAAAATAAATTTTAACACAAAGAAAGAGATATTTATTCGCCCAATACATCTTTTTCCTTTTTATTATACATTTCTTCAAGCTCACGATTTGATTCATTTACCAAAGATTGCAATTCTTCAAGATATTTAGCCTCCTCATCTTTTCCAAATTCTCCTTCTTTTGCAGCTTTTTCAATTTCTTTTTTTAATTCTTCACGAACACCACGAATCTTTACTCTCGCTTCTTCCAATCTCTCTTTAATAACTTTCACCATTCTTTGTCTGCCTTCAGTTGTTGGTTTTGGGAAAAATACACGAATACCTTCACTGTCTGGCGAAGTTGAGAGCCCAAGATCTGCTTCATTTATAGCTTTTTCAATTTCTTTTAAAAGATTTTTATCATATGGAGAAACTAATAAATTAGCAGAACTTTCTACTGTAACAGATGCAACATGAGGAATATTCATTTTTGACCCATAAGCATCTATAGAAATCATATCTAAAACTTGTGCTGTGGCAGCTCCGGTTTGTATAGATTTATATTCATTAGCTAAATAGCTAATAATTTTTTCTTTTTCTTCTTTAAATTTTTTAAAATCGTAAGACATATTTTTGTTTTTCAAATTATATTATTTATTTAAATTATTGGCAACTTCAAAGATAAATACTCAAGCAAAACCTTTCCACTACTAGAATTATTTTTTGCGTATCGGACAGAATCAAGTATGTCTTCCAAATATTCTAAATATTTTCTACTTTCATATATATTTTCAGAAATAATCTCTTCATATTTTTCAAAAACTATATCGTGTATTTTTATTAAAAATTTTTCTAACACTTCTCTATCATTTCTCTCTTTATCTTCATTTAAAAGCGCATATTCATCTTTACGACTCAAAATATCTTTTACTTCTTTTAGATTCATTCTATTTATATTTTTAGTCTTTAAAAATATTTCTGCTGATTCTCTTAAAAAGTTTTCATCTTCACCACTTTCTAGTTTTGTCTCAAAAACATTTAATTTATAAAGTCTAGAATAAATTGTTGGCAAAATACTTGCCCCCTCATGAATTATCAAAACAATTTTTATATTTTCTCCAGCTTCTTCTAGAAATTTTAATAATGTATTTTGAGCTTCATGATTTATAGAATAAAAAGAAATCACAACAAAATGCTTAGAATAAAAATTTGTCTTTCCATAATCTAAAATACTTCGAGCTTTTTCAATATCAAAAACTTTTAAATTCAAAAATAAATTTTCATTAGAATTATTTTCTTCTTTTATTTTACTTTCAAAATAATCAAAAACTTTTTCCCTATTTTTTATTTCTAATAAAAAAGCATGATGAGAAGAACTGACAAATTCTTTAAAAACAAATCCTAAATCTTTATTTATATTCATAAAAATTAATAAATAAAATACATTTTATTTTTTTGCCAAAATTGACTTTTTATACACATCTAAATGAGTTAATGCTAAACCTGTACCTTTTGATACACAAAAGATAGGATCATTAGCAAGTGAAGTTTTCACACCAGTTCTTCTTTCTACAAGCTCTGGAAAATATCTAAGCAGTGATGAACCGCCTGTTAAAATAATGCCATTATCTATTATATCTCTTGAGAGTTCTGGTGGGGTTTCTTGTAACACATTTTTAATAGCCAAAATAATCTGTTTTAATTCTTTATCAATGGCTTTTGTAATTTCATTTGTTTTAACTTCTAAAGTTTTTGGTAATCCTGTATTTGTATCCCTGCCTTTAACAGACATTATTATTTCTTCTTCTAGGGGTAACGCTGAGCCTATTTCAATTTTCATCTCATCTGCTGTTTGATATCCTATTATTAGATGGTGAGCTTTTTTCATATAATCTATAATAGACTTATTCATTTTATCTCCTGCAAATTTTACAGATTTTGAGCAAACTATACCACCTAAAGATATTACAGCCACATCTGTCATCCCTCCTCCAATATCAACTATTATTCTTCCACTAGCTTCATGTATTGGTATACCTGCCCCAATTGCCGCTAATACAGGCTCTTTAACTATATAAGCATTTTTTGCTCCAGCTTTTATAGCTACTTCTATAACACTTCTTCTTTCTGTGCTAGATATACCGCTAGGTACTGAAATCATAACATCTGGTTTAAATATATTTAACTTAGGTAAAGCTTTATTTATATAATATTTAAGCATTATTTCTGTAACTTTATAATTAGCTATTATTCCATCTTTTATTGGGCTGTAAGCTATTATTTCATCAGGGGTTTTTCCTATCATTTCTTTAGCTTTATTTCCTATAGCTAATATTTTTCCATCATCTTTAGATACAGCCACTACTGAAGGCTCATTTAAAATGATGCCTTTTTGTGGAACATATATTAAAGTGTTAGAAGTACCTAGATCTATTCCTAATTTTTTAATAAAAAATGACATAATTTAAAGATTACTTTTTATACAATTTAACATATAAATAACAAGTTGACAAAATAATAAAGATATAGGTTAAAATAATTTTCATAATAATTTATCATTTTGATATAATAAATTTATGTATATTTTAGAGATTATTCCCATAGCTAAAGGATTACCAGAAAACTATTTTACATATTTTCATAGTGAAAGAATTTCTCTAGGAGGACTTGTAGAAATAAAAATTAGACATAGAAAAATTTTAGGTATTGTTAGATTCATAAAAGAATTAAAAGAAAAAAAAATAGATATAAAATCTTCAAAATTTATTATAAAAAAAATAGAAAATATTATTATTGATAATTTTTTAAACGAGGAAGTTTTTAAAAGTGTTTCAGAATCAGCAATACTTCTTGGAGTAAAAGAAAGTGAGATACTAGAAAATTATTTGCCTGAATTTCTTTTTAAAGAAAATGGGATTTTAGATAAATATAGAAAAAATAAAGAAAATAACAAAAGAAAATATATTGAAGAAATATATTTAGAAAATTTTAAAGAAAGACATAAAAAATATTTAGAAAAAATAAAAACAAATGAAAAAGAAAATAAATCCTCTGTTATATTTTTTCCTACAATCAATGATTTAGAAATAACTAAAAAATATATAGAAAAATCATTTGACTCTCAAAATATTTTAAGTCTTTATTCTGGACAAACAAAAAAAATATTAAATGAAAATTTAAAAAAAATAAAAGAAAGAGAAAAGTTATTAATCCTTTCAACTCCTTCCCTGTTTCCTATTATTTTAAAAGAAAAAATAAATCTTGAAAGTGTGATAATAGAAAAAGAAAATTCTTTTAATTATTTTACTCATACAAAAAAGAAACAGATTGACGCAAGAGAAATTATTAAGAAACTAGCAAATGATTTAAATCTAAATTTAATTTTAGGTGGAAATATTCTTTCTCTTGAGACTTTTGAAAAAGTAAGTTATTTAGGAAAAAATGAGAAAAATAATTTTGAAATAATTTCTCTTACAAAAGATATCCTAGAAAAAGAGGATATAGAAAATAGAATAAGAAAAATAAAGGAAGAAAAGAATAGTAAATATAGCTCTGTATATTTTTCTAATAAATTAATAGAAGAATTGGAAAAAATAAAATCAAATAATGGAAAAGTATTTCTATATGCAAAAAGAAAAGGACTTTATACCGAGACTATTTGCGCTGATTGTAATACTATTTTTAAATGTGAAAAATGTGAAAAACCATACACACTTTTTAAAAAAGAAAATAATGAACGAATTTACATTTGTAGTAATTGCAAAAACAAAATAGAACTTAAAAAGTCTGAAAATCTCACTTGTCAAAATTGTGATAGTTGGCGAATGAATACTCTTGGGGTTGGAGTAGAAGGTATAGAAAAGAATTTAAAAGAAGTTGGATATAAAACATTTCTACTTGATAGCAGTAATGTCAAAACTAAAAAAGATATAAATAAAATATTAGAAAATTGGCAAAAAGAAAGCTCTGCTAGTATTTTAATCGGAACAGATTTGGCTTTAAACTTTTTAAATAAAGATTTTGAGTGCTATCTGGGAGCCATTATTTCCCTTGATTCACTTTTTTCTATACCAGAAATAAATATTGATGAAAAAATATTTAATATTTGTTTAGAAATGAAAGAAAGAATAAATACTAAAGAGAAAATAATTGTTCAAACTCGCCTACCAGAGCAAAGTGTATGGGAGTATATAAAAGATGGAAACATTTTAGGATTTTTAGAAGAAGAAATCAAAACTCGCAAAATGCTTTCACTTCCCCCATTCTCAAATATTTTAAAATGGAAACTAGATAAAAAAGAAATTAAAATGAAAGGAGAGATAGAAAAAATATTAGATAAGATTTTTAAAGAAGAAAAATTGGAAAAGGAAAATATCACATATAAAATAGACAAAAAAACTGATAATCAAATAGCAACTATGATTATAAAAAAGGAAATTTGGCAAAAAGAAAAAGATGGAAAAATAATTCCATCTCAATTTGCAAAAAAAATCACAGCACTTCTCTCTGATTTTAAATTAGAGATAAATCCACCGAATATCTACTAGTTTACTAAATACAAAATGTTATGTTAAAATACCCTTATAAAATAAGCTTAAATATATGGTCAAAATAGTACAAATTGACTGGAGGAAAGAAGAGAAAGAACAAAAAATAGACGAAAGCAACATCTTAAGACAAGAAGTTGAACCTGTTAAGAAGGAAGAATTTGGGACATTAGAACTTCGTAAAACCCTTGATGATATGAAAACTGCAATGGATAGAGAAAGTGACGGGGTTGCTATTGCGGCTCCACAAATTGGTATAGGAAAAAGAATTTTTGTAATAAAAGAAGATGCATATAAAATAAAAGGAGAAACTGCAAAATGGAAACCTCTTATTTTTATAAATCCAAAAATTATAAAAGTTAGTAAAAAAATGATAGAGGCAGACGAAGGATGCTTATCTGTACGCCCTCTTTATGGGACTACGCTTCGTCATACAAATGCCACAATAGAAGCACAAGACTTTAATGGGGTAAAATTTACTTTTGGTGCAAGTGGACTTATCGCTCACATCTTCCAACATGAATGTGATCACCTAGACGGTATACTTTTTATAGATCACGCTGAAAATATTCAAGAGATAAATCCAGAAGACTTACATGCAAAATAAAAATATAAAATACATTTTTTGGGGTACGGGACCACTAGCCGAGAGTAGTCTTTTTACACTTTATCAAAATGAATTAATCCCCTCTTTAGTTATAACCTCACCAGACAAAAGAAGTGGTAGAAAAATGGAACTACATAGAAACATAATTGCTTCTTGGTGTGAATCAAAAAATATAAAATATTGGCAACCAGAAAGCTTGAAAAATTTAGATATAAAATCTTCGCCTCTTATTGAAGACGAGTTTGACGTCGCAATAGTAGCAAGTTATCCAAAAATTTTAAAAGAAGAGGTTTTAAATTTACCAAAATTTGGCTCACTAAATATTCATCCATCAAGATTACCAAAATATCGTGGACCTTCACCTATCCAGACAGCTCTTTTAAATGGAGATACTAGTACAGCAATTAGTATTATAAAGCTTGATAAAGAAGTAGATCATGGTCCAATACTTATACAAAAAGAAATAGATATTTTGAATGAAGATACAAATGAAACTCTTGAGAGAAAATGTGGAGCAGTTGGTGGAGAACTTGTTTTACAAATTCTTCCTCACTACATTGATGGCGCTCTTAAGTCAATTGAACAAGATCACATCAAAGCTACTTTTACTCGTAAATTTAATAAAAAAGAAGGAGAAATAAAACTTGAGGATATGGCGAAAGAAGTACAAAATAAATTCCGTGCGTTTTTGCCACATATCCCAATATTCTTTTTTATAAATCATAACAATAAACAAATACGAGTAAAAATATCTAAAATAGATTTAAGTAAAGAATTTGTAAAAAATAAAACTGCTAGAGAAATAATAGAAAAAGTTATACCTGAAGGAAAAAGTGAAATAGATTTTAATAGTTTTTTATTAGGATATATTAAAAATTAAAAAGCTATAAAATTTTATAGCTTTTTAATTTTTAAATATTTATTGTAATTCTACAGAATTTATAGTGATTGGACTAAGTGGCCTATCATTTGTATCAGTTTTTACTTCTTGAATCTTCATTGCAACATCTTGTCCTACTATAACTTTTCCAAAAACTGTATAACTTGGTGGAAGTGGAGTATTACTTGTCATAATAAAAAATTGAGAACCATTTGTGTCTGGCCCTGAATTTGCCATAGCTACAGTACCTATAATATATTGTTCAGACCCTGTTAACTCATCAGCAAATTTATATCCTGGACCACCTGTTCCCCAATACATTTTTTGATTATCATCTTTTGATAACGGATCACCTGTTTGAATCATAAAATCTTTTATAACTCTATGAAATTTTACACCATTATAAAAACCATTTTCTGATAAATTTATAAAATTTTCAGTTGTTTTTGGTTTATCTTTCGATAATTCAAATGATATATCTCCAAGATTTGTGTGTAAAATTGCTTTTGTATAATTTTTACTTTCTTGATTATTCATATCTTTAGAATTTGTATTGAGTGTATTAGTTATGTTGTTAAATTTTAAATTTGTTTTATCTTTATTTATAGATTTTACTTGTAAATATATTGCTAATAAAATTATTATTATAGATAAAATTATTAATATTTTATTTTTCATATAGATTATTTCCTTTTTTAAAAATATTTTTAAAACGAATTGCTAATTTGTGAGTAATACTTCTTTTTTTTGTCTTTGTATTTGATAACATTTCTCCTAATTTATCTTTTAAACCATCTATAGCAACATATAAATCATCTCTGACTTCTTCTATAAAAATATTTTTATGAAAACCTTTAATTTGGATTGAAGCTTTATACATATCTCCATTCAAATGATGTTTATTAGTTTTTGAGATTTCAAATTCCACTAATACAGAACCAATATTGTCTTTATTAATAAATTTTTTCATCACTTCTTCAATTTTCTTTTCAGAATAGTTTCTTATTGCTTCTGTTAATTCAATATCTACAGCTTTTATTTTTATATTCATATATACTTTAATATTTAAAAGATTAATAATTTAATAAATTTTTACCTACACAATTATATTATAACTCAATTATTTTAATTAAAATAAAATAATATTATATTGATAATACCCTTTATTTATAATATTATTTTACAAACTAAAATCCTCTGTCGTGGGAGACGCAGAGGATTTTAGTTAAAATAATATGTCAATTATTTTCTTTTTGCTACTTTTTTCTTTGCAACTTTTTTTGTTGCTTTTTTAGCAACTTTTTTCTTTGCAACTTTTTTTGCAGCTTTTTTCTTTGCTACCATAATTTTATTTTTTAAAGTATTGAATACTTGAGAGTGCGCTTTTAATTTTTGATCTTGGACCTTTGATCTTGCCTCTCTAATATAATTATCTCATCACAAAAAAATTTTCACAATACTTTTATAAAAAAAATTTGTGGATAACTTAAAAAAATTTTTTAAAATTATTTTTTGTTTTTATAAAAATAAAAATATATTTTAAAATTACAAATCGTTTAAAAATTTTTTAAGTTATTTTTTATTTTTTAAAATAAAATTTTAAAAAATAAATTTAAGAATAAAATAAAAAATATTTTTTAATCTTATAAAAAATTTTAAAATGGAAATTCTTTTTAAAAATTATCTCGCGCCGAAGGCGCGGGGCAATTTACATTTATTTTATTATTTCTCTTTCTTTGGTTCATCACTATAAAGATGTTTCTCGGCACCACACATACAATGTCCTTTTAAAAATTCTACAAAATATTCTTCTCCATAATCATAACAAATCTCTTCCCCTTCTTTTATATTTTTTATAGCTTTTACAAATACTCTTTTCTTTTTAACATCACTTTCAGAATTTGGATCACAAGAATGATTACAATATCTTGCAATGTTCCATCTTGGAGTCCCATCTATATTATGATTTTTAGAAATTGAAAAGATATATCTACTGTCTGGAATTTTATCTGTCTCCGCGTCAGTTAATATGTTTCCAATATATTCTATTATAAGTTCTCCTTTTTTAATATCTTCTCCCGCAAAAAGCCCAAGCCCATTTATACCTTTCTTTACTTTTACTTTTTTAAAATGATGATCTGGTAAATAATACTTATCTGCTGCATTAATTCCTTTCTTAGCTGAAACTTTTTTTTCGACTACACTCTTAGAAGCATTCTTACTTAGAGCCTTTGTCAGTTTTTTTGACATTGGTGAAACTTTCTTTAAAATCTTATCTTGCTTTTTCATAAACATTTTTAATATCTATGAATTTTATCACAAAAAGAAAATATGATAATATAAGGCTATAAAGTTATACACAACTATGAAAAAAGTACCGGAGAAATTCCTAAGCGCCTACAGTGCGGAAAGCGTAGAAAATAATATATATAAAGAATGGGAAGATTCTGGATATTTTAATCCTGATAATCTAAAAAACATACTAAAAGATAGTGAAGGAAAAGAAAAGACTTTTTCTATAATTCTCCCCCCGCCAAATGTAACAGGCACACTTCATACAGGACACTCTCTAATGCTTTCTATCCAAGATACTATTACCAGATACTATAGAATGAATGGATACAGAACTCTTTGGCTTCCAGGAACAGACCATGCAGCTATTGCTACCCAGTCAGTGGTAGAGAAAAAGATTCAAAAAAAAGAAGGAAAAAGTAGACATGACCTCGGTAGAGAAGAAATGCTAAATAGGATAAATACCTTCGCTCTTGAATCACAAAATACTATTTTAAATCAATTTAAATCTATGGGAGCTAGTCTTGACTGGTCTCGTCTTGCTTTCACACTAGATGATAAAAGAAATCTTGCAGTAAATACAATGTTTAAAAAAATGTATGATGATGGACTTATTTATAGAGGTCATAGAATAGTAAACTGGGATCCAAAAGGACAAACTGTGATTTCAGATGATGAAATAGTACATGAAGAAAGAAAAGCAATGCTATATACTTTTAAGTATTCAAAAGGCTTCCCTATACCGATATCCACTACAAGACCAGAAACAAAAATTGGTGATACTGCTGTCGCTGTTAATCCTGGAGATGAAAGATATATACAATATATAGATAAAACTTTTAATATAAACTTTTGTGGCGTTCCACTTGAAATTAAAATTATTGCTGATAAAGAAGTAGATAAAGATTTTGGTACTGGAGCACTAGGTGTAACCCCTGCCCACTCTCAAATAGACTGGGAAATAGCAGAGAGACATGACTTACCAAAAAAGCAGATAATAAACGAATATGCAAAAATCATAAATACAAATTCAGAGTTTGATGGTAAGAAAGTTTTGGAAGCCAGAGAAATGATTGTAAGTTATTTGAAAGAAAATGATTTAATGATTAGTGAAGAAGAAATTTCTCAAAATGTTTCTACCGCAGAGAGAACTGGAGGTATTATTGAGCCACTTCCAAAGCTTCAGTGGTTTATTGGAGTCAATAAAGAATTTGAACACTTTGGTAAAAAGACTACTCTTAAAAAATTAATGCTTGAAGCAGTAGAAGAGAAAGGTCTTGAAATAATTCCAGAAAGATTTTCTAAAGTATATTTTCACTGGGTAAATAATTTACGTGACTGGTGCATTAGTAGACAAATTTGGTATGGACATAGAGTACCTGTTTGGTATAACGAAGTCGGAGAAATAAAAGCGATTGGTTTTAATGAAAACAATACCTTAAAACAAGATGAAGATACTCTCGATACTTGGTTTTCAAGTGGTATGTGGACATTTTCAACTCTTGGCTGGCCAGAAAAAACAAACGACTTAGAACTTTATCATCCAACAAATATTCTTGAGACAGGGCACGATATAATTTTCTTTTGGGTTGCTCGTATGATAATGATGAGTACTTATGCATTAAATGAAATCCCTTTTAAGACTACATATCTTCATGGACTTGTTCGTGATACACAAGGAAGAAAAATGAGTAAATCATTGAATAATGCACTTGACCCAAGAGACTTAATAGAAAAATATGGCGCAGATGCACTTCGTATGGCACAAATTGTTGGTAATGGACCAGGAAATGATTTAAAACTTGGAGAGGACAAGATAAAAGCTTATAAAAATTTTGCAAATAAAATTTGGAATGCTACAAGATTTGTACTTGAAAAAACTTCTGACTATGGAGGAAATGGAAACTATATTGAAAATATTACTTTTGAAGAAGATAAAAATACCTTAAATGAAGTAAGAGAAAATATTAAGAGTATCACGGAAGATATCAAAAATTATAGACTACATATTGCAAGTGAAAAGATATATGCTTACTTTTGGCATGAATTTTGTGATAAACATATTGAAAATTTAAAAAATAGAATTATAAATAACCAAGAAAAGATTTCTGCTCAAGCCACACTATTACAAACGTTGAGAGATTTAATAATCACACTTCATCCTTTTATGCCATTTATTACAGAAGAGATCTGGAAAGATATAAAAAATGAAAATGATAATTTATTATTGATAACAAAATTAAATACTTAATACCGATTGTGGATAACTATTAATTATTTTACCCTCAAAATAAAAATAATATTGTATAATATTATTAACATTAAAAATGTTTTACTTTTTAAGTTTAAAAAAATAGAAAAAATATGTCAAAAGATAAAAGATCATTTTTCGAAAGACTTGCTGGATCAGTAATGGTAGAAGATACTGACCAAGAAGAGTATGAAGATGAAGAAGATACTGAATTTGAAGAAAAAAAACAATCTAAAAATTTAAAAGAAAATCATAAAAATGAACAAAATGAATATGATGAAGAAGATGGAGAATTGTCAGTAGACGTTTATCAGACTCCGAATGAAATTATAATTGAAGCTATGCTTGCAGGAGTAAAACCAGAAGATCTTCAAATCTCAATTACTCGTGATATGGTAACAATCAAAGGAAGAAGAGATGGAAACACTCAAATTTCTGAAGATGATTACTTTTATAGAGAGCTTTACTGGGGTGCATTTTCAAGAAGTATCTTACTTCCACACGAAATAGAAATTGAAAGTGTAGAAGCGGTAGAAAAACATGGACTTCTAATTATAAGACTTCCAAAGATTGATAAAGCAAGACAAGCTAAAGTGAAGGTAAAAAGTATTTAATAAATAATCCCACAAATTTGTGGGATTATAATTATTTTCTTATCTACAAAGTCTACCAAAAATAAAATCTATCTCAGTAAACCATAATAGGTTATTATTTATAGACAACAAAATTTTTGAATTTATTGTATCTATAAATAATATTCTATATTTTTTATTGACATCATAATGACTTTGAATTTTATCTCTAAAAGAGAGATTCATTAAAAAATCATTAAAATTTAAAAACATTAAATTACTCATTTTTTATTTTTTATATTTGAAAGAAAAGAATAGACTAATCTTACCATAAATTCTTAAAAAAATATATATGTGCTCTCGGCAGGAATCGAACCCACAAACCCTCCTTAGGACGGAGGAGTTATATCCATTTAACTACGAGAGCTATTGTTAAAAAATATATCATATTTTATGCTAAAATTATATGTATGGAAAATCAAAATAATGACAAGCTGAATAGAATTCTAGAGCTTACTGAGGAAAACAATGAAATATTGAAAAGAATGCGCAGAAGTCAAAAGATTCAAAATATATTTAGAACTATTTATTGGATCATATTAATAGGAGCAGCTCTCGGTGCTTATTATTTCCTACAGCCAGCTATTAGTGGTGTTATGACTGATTATAAGACTATTAAAAGCGGATTAGACTCATTTAGCAATGGAACTTCTACAAGCTTCTTTGATCAAATAAAAAATACTATAAATAATATTAAATAGAAAAATCCCGCGCTTAGCGGGATTTAATTTAAATTTCAGTATGAGTTACAGGATCTATTTTTACTTTCTTATTTATATTTTTAGAATAGGAAAATTCTAATGATTTATTCCAACCAGAATTAAAAACAAAATCATTTTTTACTGATGTCTCTATAAAAGATTCTTTTTTAAGTGAAAAGATATAAGCTTCACTTATATAGCTAGAATCTTCCATATATAATAAATCTTCTGATATTTTTACTACTTTTTTAAACAAAAAAACGCCAGTTGGTGTTTCTATAATATCAAAATTATCAGTATTTATACTTAATTTTGATATTATAGAGTTAATATGTTGTTTTAGTTGTAAAAGTAAAACATGTCCTTCATTTTTATGAAAGACAGACATATATCTATCAAAGACATCTAGTTTGGTTAAATAATGAGCATTATCAATATATTGATTTTTATTCATTTTATAGAATTTAAATTTTAAAATGTGATACCAAAAAAGAGTCTAACAAAAGCAGAAATAAAAGTCAAAAAGTATTTTTATTAAAAATGTGCCGGGAGCCAGGCTCGAACTGGCGACCTATTCCTCTTCAGGGAAGCGCTCTACCAACTGAGCTATCCCGGCAATTATTTATATATATTAACACAAAATTATGTTTAAACAAAATAGACCATGATTTTTATGGTCTATTTTATTATTTTTACACAGATAATGACAATATTTCTTCTATTTTATTTGGATTAAACCCAATTATAATATCTTCTCCTATTTTTATAACCGGCACCCCTAATTGTCCTGTCATTTCTACCATCTCTTTTCTCTTTTCAATATTAATTCCCACATCATATTCTTGATAATCAAGCCCTTTTTCTTTTAACCATTCTTTTGCTAAATTACAAAAATGACATGTCTGTGTAGAAAATATTTCAATTTTTTTATTTTTATCATTCATATTTTTATATAATATATAAATTATATCATATTTTTTAAAATCCAAATAATTTTTTAATATACTTTTTAAAAGCCTCCCAATTTGACTCACCTTTTGGTATATTATATGTAGTTTCTGGGCTATTGTATATTACCACCACATCTTCGCCTTCTTTTTTTACAGAATATGTCTCTCTTATATATTTTTCTTTACCTTCATCGCTGTTTATATTATTTAATTTTATTTCATTTAATTTTAATTTATTTTCTGCTTCATTTTTTTGTTGGCTAACAAATTCATAATCAGATTTTGTCAATTTGTATTTAATCCATAGATTATAAATACTTTTCGACATAAAAAAAATCAAAAAGCAAATTATAATTATAGTAAAATTGCTATAAAAAATTTTTCTCCATAGAAATCTCTCTTTATATTTTCTCATATATAAAATAATAACATATAAAAATATATGTTTATTTTTATAAAAAAATGTTATAATACTTACAATAAAAATATGTTTAAAAGTAGCCAAAGAAAGAAAATAGAATTTATATATAAAATAATCGCCGTATTAATAGCTATAGCTATGATAGCATTTCTTTTAATTCCATTATTAAATGCATAATAAAATACCTAATATTTCATATTATTAAATAATATTTATAAAATATTAGGTATTTTATTTTTATTTTTTCATAAGTTCCAAGAACGTATCATGTTCAATTCTCACCTTTCCTTCTGCTTGCATTCTCTTCTTTCCTCTTTTTTGTTTCTCGCGGAGCTTCATTTTTCTTGTAATATCTCCTCCATATAAATATCCTGTCACATCTTTTTTCATAGCAGCTATACTACGTGACGCTATAATCCTCCCCTTTACTACAGCTTGAATTTTTACACGAAATAATTCTCTTGGAAGAATTTTATAAAGCTTTTCCACTATTTCTTCTGCTTCTTCATTGGCGCGCCATTCTGCAACTACACGAGAGAATGCTGGCACTCTTTCTTCTGCCACAAGCACATCAAGCCTTGTAACATTTGCGTCTTTCATTTCTCCCATGGAATATGAAATAGAAGCGTAACCACTAGAAGCAGATTTGAGTTCATCAAAAAAATTTCTCATAAGCTCACGTAGTGGCATATTAAGCTTAATATTCACTCTCCCTTCTCCCCAATCAAGCATATCTACAATTTCTCCTTCATGCTTTTGAAAAAGCTGCATCATATTTGAAAGATAATCATTTGGCACAATAATAGTTAAATGTATCCAAGGCTCTCTAACTCCTAAATATGCTCCATGATCTGGAAAATGAATTGGAGTATAAACTTTTTCAATAGTGTGGTCTCTCATTTCTACTTCATAAGTAATAGATGGCTGAGTCACGATTAACTCCTGATCAAATTCTCTACGAAGCCTTTCTGTAACAATTTCAAGATGAAGCATACCCAAAAATCCACAGCGAAATCCTCTGCCGAGAGCTCCACTCGCTTCTTCTTCAAAAGTGAGTGACGAGTCTGATAATCTTAATTTTCCAAGCGCGCTACGTAAATCATCAAATTCATCCTGAGTCTCTGGATAAATAGAAGCAAATACAAGTGGAGTTGGTTCTTCATATCCAGCAAATGGTGCAAGTGGATGAGCAAAAGTAGTAACAGTGTCTCCTACTCTCGCTACACCTGGCTCCTTGATACCTGTTACAATATATCCAATCTCTCCCTCTTTTAACTCTTTTTCTTCTTTTTTCTCGGGTTTAAAAGTCCCAACACTTCGCACTAAAAATCTATATTTTGATTTTATAAAAAGTAATTCATCATTTCTTTTTACATTTCCATTTAAAACACGTACATACAAAATAACCCCTTCATGATTTGAATATTCAAAGTCAAAGATTAAGGCTCTAAAACTTTTACTTTGCACTATTTCTAGCTTTGGAGCTGGAACTTTTTTAATTATCTCTTCTAGAAGTATTTCTACTCCTTGCCCTGTTTTACCAGAAACTAAAATAATTTCTTCCTCACTCACTTTTAATAAATCCATAATCTGTTTTTTAACTCCATCTACATCAGCAATTGGTGAATCAATTTTATTTATTACTGGGATAATTTTAAGTTCAGAAGCTTTTGCCATTTCAAGAGTTGTGAGAGTCTGCGCTTGCACTCCTTGAGTTGCGTCCACTAAAAGTATCGCTCCTTCTACAGCGCGCAAGCTTCTAGAAACTTCATAAGAAAAATCAATATGTCCTGGAGTATCAATTAAATTTAAAATATAATTTTTATATTGCATTCGTACAGGAGTCATTTTGATTGTTATGCCTCTCTCTCTTTCTAGCTCCATTGAGTCGAGAACTTGATCTTTCATTTTTCTGTTTTCAACTGTATGAGTAAATTCTAAAAGACGGTCTGACAGTGTAGACTTACCGTGATCAATATGTGCAATAATCGAAAAATTCCTTATATTTTCCATCTTTTTTATTAAAATATAGCATAAAATGAATTAAAAGAGAAAAATTTAATCTATTTTAATACAAAAAGAGCGAGTCTTTGGCTCGCTCTTTTTGTATTTATTACTGCATTCTCAATATATCTCCCACTTTCAAATTCATTTTATCGGTAAAACCAGAATTTATTTCAAGTACATATTTTGCAGGAGTATTTCCACTTGTGAAAAATTGTGAAGAATTTGGATTTTGTGCATTATATGAAGAAGCTTTTGCATTTTTTTCTATATGTAAAATTTTAAAATCAGAATCCATCCAAATCATATCTAAATCAAACTTCATATCCTTCATCCAAAAACTTGTAATCTGAGAATAATCAAATACAAAAAGCATTCCTTCTGTTACAATTTTTCCATCCTGATTATACATCTTTAATTTATCTTTTCCTGAAAGACCCTCATTTCTTTCCACTTCAGTACTAGCAAGTTGTACAAAAATTTGATCTCCTTTTCCTGAGAAAAGCACTTCTTGTCCATCAAGTATCCATGGAGCCTCTTCAGCTCCAGCTGATGCTGCACCAATTTTAGGAAGATTAAAATTTAAATCTTTTCCTTTTACTAAATTACTGAAAGTAATTAATACTGCCATAAGCCCAAATACAAGAATTACTGAGAGTATTATTCTTCCAATATTTTTAGTATTTGGTTTTCTTTTTGTACGTACATGCGCCATAATTTTTAAAATTTTTTATAAATATATTGTAGCATAAAAAAAATATAAAAATAAAAAACAGTATTAAATATTAATACTGCTTTAAATTTAATTTTAAAAATACTATTCAATACTCCTTTTTGGTTTGTCTTTTTAAAGACCTAACAAGTGAATGCTCGGGATTGTATTTAGGATACACATTACTCTCGGGACAGTATTGATAACTAAATAAATTATATCATATAAAAACACCCTTTTGGAATAGTATTTTTATTAATTATTTATTTCTATTAACTTTTGCTCTCATTCCTTCATCAAGGATTTGCTTTCGGAGTCTCACACTTTTTGGAGTAATTTCAAGATACTCATCTTCATTCATAATTTCAAGCCCTCTTTCAATTGAAAGTTCCCAAGCTGGTACAAGAGTAATAGCATCATCACTTCCAGAAGCACGCATATTTGTAAGCTGCTTTCCTTTTGTTGGATTTACTACCATTTCTTCTCCTTTGCTCGTGTTTCCAATAATTTGTCCAGAATATACTTCTACTCCAGGAGCGATATAAAGTGTTCCTCTATCCTGAAGATTGAAAAGTGAGAATCCAAGTGCTTTACCATTTTCCATACTAGTCATAGATCCAACGAGTCTTCTTTGTATTGCACCCACAAAACTATCAAACTTTCTAAATCTAGAAGAAAGAATTCCAAGACCTTTTGTATCAATAATAAATTCTCCTCTGTATCCTAGTAATCCTCTTGTTGGAACTTCTGCTTTAATACGAGTAATGCCGTCTCTTTCGCTCATATCAAGTACCATTCCTTTTCTTCTACCAAGCTTTTCCATAACTACTCCAGAAAATTCTGTTGGTACATCTACTACCACTTCTTCAAATGGTTCATCTTTAGTACCATCTTCTTTTTCATGGAAAATTACTTGTGGCTGTGATACTTGTAACTCATATCCTTCTCTTCTCATATTTTCAAGAAGCACCGCGATATGCATTTCCCCTCTACCATACACAAGATATTTATCTGTATTATCAAAATCTACTTTTAATCCAACATTTACTTCAAGTTCTTTTTCAAGTCTATCTCTAATTTGGCGTGAAGTTACAAATTTTCCTTCTCTTCCTGCAAACGGTGAGTCGTTTACTAAGAAGTTTAGGGAGATTGTTGGCTCATCAATATGAATCGCAGGTTTACCTTCACCTGCTTGGTCTTTCAAAAATGTTTCTCCAATAAAAATATTTGGAAATCCAGCAATCATTACAATATCTCCCGCGTTTGCTGATTCAGTTTCAACTTTATTTACTCCGATAAAAGTATAAATTTTTGTAATTTTTCCACTTATAGTATTTCTAGTAAAAGGGTCTTTTACGAAAATAGTTTCATTTACTTTTGCTTGTCCCTCGTATACACGAGCCACAGCCATTCTTCCAAGAAAATTATCATAAGCCAGGTTAAACACCTGCGCCACAAAAGAATTGTCTATATCTCCCCCAGTTTTAGGAACTTTCTCTAAAATTGTTTCAAGTAGTGGCTCAAGATTTTTCTTTTCGTCATCAATTCTTTTCATAGCTACTCCTTCACGTCCAATAGCGTATACAGTTGTAAAGTCTAACTGCTCATCATTTGCACCTAATTCTAGGAATAATTCAAAGACCTCATCATGCACACGTTGCACATCACTTGCTGGCTTATCAATTTTATTAATCACAACAATTGGTTTAAGTCCAAGCTCTAAACTCTTTTTAAGTACAAATCTTGTTTGTGGCATTGGACCTTCTTGTGCGTCCACTAAAAGAAGCACACAGTCAATTGAACGAAGCACACGTTCTACTTCTGATCCAAAGTCCGCATGTCCTGGGGTATCAAGAATATTTATTTTTGTCCCTTTGTAAATAACAGATGTATTTTTTGCATAAATTGTAATACCTCTTTCTCTTTCTAGATCATTTGAGTCCATTGATACTCCATCTTCAAGTACTCCACACTCTTTCATTAAAGCGTCTGTTAAAGTTGTCTTTCCGTGATCTACATGGGCTATTATTGCTATATTTCTAATTTCTTTATATTCTTGATTCATATTTTTATTTTAGATAATTTTTAAGTTGAAATATAATAGCATAAAAACAGATTAATGTAAATAAAAACGTCCTATATCTAGAACATCTTTATTCGCAATACGTGGTATTTTATTTTATATTAATATAGCAATATTTTTTTTCAAAGCGTCATTAAATAATAAATATCTTTTACTATTTCTTTATTTTAAATTCTCTAAAAATGCTTTATTTTTTGGCTTTCTTTTTAAGAATTTTGTAGCAGAAATCATTTCATCTCTACTTCCTCCAACTTCTAATATTTCTTTTCTATATCTCTCGCTAATTTCTTTTAATTTCTTTTTATCATTTCCTGCCGCCTTAAATACAGAATAAAAATCATCAGCGTAAACAAGTGCCCACATATACGAATAGTACCCAGCAGAATATCCTATTAAATGTCCAAATCCAGCCGGGAAAATAGCATCTTTTGGTAAATTTATATTTTGATACTTTTTTAATAGTGAAATAAAATATTTTGCACTATCTTTAGATTTTATCTTGTTTGAATGTAAATCTAAATCAAACAAAGATGAAATATTCTGTCTCAAATAATTATATCCATTCAAGAAATTTTTCCCTTCAATTATTTTTTTAATTGTTTCTTTATCTAGTGATTTACCAGTCTTATAATGTATCGCTAACTTTTTTAAATTATTTTCTTCAAATAAAAAGTTCTCTAACATCTGGCTCGGAGTTTCTACAAAATCCCAGACAACATTATAACCAGCTTGAGTTCCATGTTTTGCTTTAGTAAACATAAAATGTAATCCATGACCGAGCTCGTGGAAAAGAGTATCTACTTCTCCAAGAGTTAAAAGTGAAGGAAGCTTTTTAGATGGTTTCCCAAAATTACAAATAAGCTCGTTTATTGGAATTATTCTCTTCTCTTCAAAATAGCCGCTGTTTATAAATTCAGCAGAACAAGCATGCCCATATTTTCCTTCTCTTGGAAATAGATCTAAAATAAGATAAGAAATAATTTCTTTACTTTTTTTATCTTTAAATTCATAAATTCTTACCTCTTTATCCGCTACGATTTTTCTTGCTTCAACATCTTTTACTTCGCTAACAGTAAAATTAAATAATTCTCCAAAAATAGAAAACATTGTTTTTAAAGTATTTTCTAGCTTAAAGTATTCTTTAAGCTTACTGCTATCATAAGAATATTTATTTTCTTTTAATTTATTGGCGACATAAGAAATATCATAATATTCTATTTCTTTTAAATTTTTATATTGGTCTAAATTTTCTTTGGCAAATTTATTTAAAGTATCTAAATCTTTTTTGGATTTTGGAATTAATTTTTTAATTAAAGTCTCTACAAAATCTCTCGACCCTTTTTCAGATTTTGCCATTCTGTCTTCTGTCTGGAAATCAACAAAATTTTTAAATCCTAATAATTTGGCTTTTTCATTACGAAGATTTACAATTTTTGAAAGGATTTTTAAGTTCTCTTCACCACCCTTTTTATAATTTTTATCAGCGATTTCTTTTCTTTTTACTCTATTGTCTGCATATTGCAAAAACGGTATAATGATTGGGTAGTCTAAAGTTATTTTATATTTCCCATCTACTTTTTCTAAAGTCTCTACAAAATTTTTAGGAAGGCCTTTTATTTCTTCTTCGGTACATAAAATAAAATCCTTATATTCATCAATATTTTTAGAAAACTCTATAGATAATTTAGAAATTTCCTTAATTATTTCTTTTAATCTTTTTTGTTTTACTTCTTTTAAATTAAAACCCATTCTTTTAAAAGATTTATATTCATCTTCTACAAGCTTTGCACTTCCTTCTCCGTAAATTTTATCTAAATTCTTTTTTTCTTTTTTATAATTTTCTTCATAATATTCTATAAAAGAAACATAAAGATCTTTATCATACTCAAGATCTGTCATTATTTCTGATAATTCTTTTTGAAAATTGCTTGCCAAATCTCTAAATGCTTTATCTTTATGCGTAATAGCATAAACTCCTATCTGATAAAAAGTATCAGTAAAATCTTTACCAGAATTCTCAAGAGCTAAAATAGTATTCTCAAAATTTCTGTCTTCTTTTTTAATAGATTTTATTTCTGTATAAATAACTTTTTTATTTTCCACAAAACTATTTAAGAGATTATTAAAATCTTTTTCTTTAAATTTTAAAATTTTAGAAATCTCCTTCCAATCTGGGAGAATAATATTATTTTTCATATTGTCTTTTTATAATGGTATAATTATAGCATCTTATATAAATTTGGAAACTTCATGAATCAATACCTTTTCGACTTTTTTAATGCTATATCTATGCTTGGCGGAGAAAAAATGATGGTTATAGCTACAACTTTAGTTTGTTTAATTGTCTACTTTTATAAAAAAGAAAAGAGACTCTCTATGTTTATACTTTTTAACTACTCTATAACGATGGGTATTGTTATAGCTTTAAAATTTATTATTCAAAAACCCAGAAGTTTATTAGCGATGGTAACAGAAAATAGTTATGCATTCCCTTCTGGCCATGTGGCTGCAGCTATGGTCACTTTTCTTGTACTATTTTATATATCAAGATTTGATAAAAAGAAATCTCATAAGCTATTCTTGAAGATTTTTGCTACGCTTTGGCTTATTTTTATAATTTCTGCCAGACTTTATCTGAGAGTACATGATACTTACGATGTATTAGCTTCTATATTAATATCAATATATATTTTCTATATATCACTAAATTTAAAGATATTTAAAACATATAGACTAAAAAAGGACTTTAAAAAAATACACAAACATGAATAAAGATAATTTGAAAAATATTCGAGAGCATATATTAAAAGTAGCTACTAAAGAACTCTTTTAAGATATACAATAGAAAGATTATCTGAGAAAAAAAGAATATATTTTTTAAATAAATCTTAAAAAATATCTTTTTAATACTATTTTTAAAATACTATTCTTTTGGATCAAAAATACTTTTTGGAAAGATTCGTTCTTTTTATATCTAATTTACTCCCCTTTTGTAACTACCCAATTTTTATTTCCAGTTTTACAAGCTCCTTCCACTCCACCAGACATATCCATAGTACACCAATCAAATATTTTATCATTTAGGTACACCTCAAGCTTTGTAATATTATCAAATTGAAATACTGCACTTTCTATTTGAGCTTTCATTTCGGGATCAGCACATGTACCCGGGCTTGTCATTTGTCCTGCAAGGTAAACTCTAGCAACTCCATTTTTTAAAATCACATGATCGTAAAATAACTTTGTAGCTCCTGCGACAGTATTCCTAAATCCATCTTCTTTTATTTCTGGATCATGTTTAATATCAAAAAGCATTCTATATGTAGCATCAAGCACTGCACTTGTTTTTGGTACTACATGAGGAGCATAAAATATACCCGCATTGCAACCAATATCTCCCCCATCTTTTATTAAAGGAACTCTTACGACAGTAAAATTATTTTCGCCCGACATACTTCCATCACAACCTTCTCCTACACAAGCAAATCTACTTGGAACTCTTTCTCCTGTAGCAGGATCTTTTGTTTGTCTAATAACTACAGCATTTGTAGAAGTATTTCCAATTGTTTCTACAGTAGATGAAGAATTATTTTTTATATCTATAGAATTTTTATCTTGATTTAATACTGCATTTTCATTATTTAATCCATAGCCATTAATTTTTACCCCTAAATGCCAAAATACAAACCATCCAGCAATAATTATTAAAAATAGAATCAAAATTGTTATTAAAAAATTTTTCATATTTATAAATATATAATACCAAATTATTCTTAATATTTTTGTAAATATTAAGAAATGAAAAATAACCACAGAAGTGGTTATTTGTAATAAATTTTATACCCCAAACAATTTATTCATACCCAAAAATAAAACTTTTAGGTATCTTAGTGGTTCTAATATTTTCCCTTTCAAAGGAAAAGGCATCGGTACCGAAACAAATTTAATATTCGTTTTCGGCATAAACCACCAAATAAATTTAATTCTAGGAATGTGATAGCTACTGGAAATTGCTATCACTTTTTCTTTTCCGAAAGGCTCGTCCAGAGAATCCATAATAGACTCTGTTTCCCTGAATGTCCCCCAAGCCTCAGTTTCAGAAATAATAACCTCTACTTGATTTTCTCCTTTTGTAAAAATATTTTTAAAAAAAGGATTTCTAAAGTATCCAGCATCTTCTAGTATGTCCTCAAAATCCCTGGACATACTTTCTTTGCCAGTAAATCCAGTGTCTGGCACAGTACCTGCCCCAAAGAAAATTCTGTAAAAAGCTGGTTTACTATTTATAATAGTAAATGCTTTTGATAACCTTTCTTTGGTCTCATGTCCTACTGTTCCCAAGTCTTTATTAAAATCGCATGCATATACGATTATGTTAATATTTCTCAATATTAAAAGTTTTAAAATGGACGAATTTGTTTACCTATTTATTATATCACAATAATATATGGCTTGTCAAGACGTTATAAAAATAATGATTAATGTACTATAATATTTACAATTATATTATTAAACAATATATGAACTATTATAGCTAATATAAACCCTATTATAATAAACCATCTTTTAACAGTCCCCGATAATGTTAATATCAGCATTGTAGCTATATGCATTGGTATAACCCAAACAAACCTCATAAAAAAAATATTTAAATTGCCAAGTTCAAAAATATTTTTTAAATAAAAAATATTTTCTGAAAGCCCAAAAAGAATAGCAAAATATATACTATAAAATATTTTATCTTTGTATAAAGATAACTTTAATATTAAAAATAAAACTATTAATGTTTTAGCTAATTCCTCCACTATCTCAGAATAACCCACTATTTTTACTAAAATAATAAGAATTATAGGTAATATAAGCCCTATTGTTAATATAAATATTTTATTAAATATATCTTTGAATAGCATAATTTTATTTAATTACTTCTACATATTTTTCATTTACCCATCCAACACTATTATTCTTTAATATAATCATATACCAACCATTCAATTTCTCCTTAAAATAAAACTCATCTTTTGGATAAATTTTTAAAAGAATTTCACTATCAATAGCTGCCTCTTTTCTAACATTAAGCCAACCTGTCGGAGTATTTATAATTTTTAATTTAGGCATATTGGTCGAGATAGCTTCTGAAATCGAAGATGAGGAAGACAATTGTTTTGTTAAATTAATACTATTATTTTCTATATTCTGTGTTGTTGTAGATATTGTTGATATTGATTCATCATTATTAGATAAAACATTTTTATCTTTTTGAGTACTATTTGTTGTATAAATATGATTTAAGTCATCATTATTTGTAGTGGAAGATTTAAATATTTTATTAAAAATATATGTATATTTAGAATAAAATAATAAACTAGATCCTAATATTAAAGAAAATAATATTATATTTCTTATAATAGTTCTTATATTTATTTGCCTATTACGCCTATTAATAATACCGTATCTTTCAATATGGTCTTCTTTTGTTTTGGTATGATTGTAAATTTTACTTTGTGGAACATCTTTCATTTCTGAAATGAAAGCAATTTGATGTCTCCACATAGCAAATATAATAGCTGCCATTATGGCAAAACCAAACACTATAGCAAGTATAATGCCCCAAGTTGCAAATGTCTGAATACCGCCTACTTTACCTACCATGTTTTGCGCTGTCCCAGCTTGGACTACTAAATCTTTAAGTTTATTTAATTCACTTTCTACTCTAGCAAATTTTTCTTTATTTTCTCTATAGACTACTATATGTTCTTGTGGGGAAGAATAACTATTATCTTGTGTATTTAATATAGATAAAATATATTCTTCTATATTATTTTTTAATATTAAACCTTGCGCCTGATATTGAGTCTTATCTAATGTAGAAAAAAGATCATTAGCTTGTTTTTTAATATTTATTATTACTTGCTCATCAAAAATCCAAATATCTTTCATTTCTATCTTCTTAGTTATCGACTCTTTACCCTTTAAAGTTATGTCTCCATAAACATAATAAGTTTTAACATTAGCATCATAATCTAAATTTAGACCATTTAGATCCATTATATATTCTGGCTTTGCCTCTTCAGGTAAATAAGCCTTAAATTTTAAAGTTTTAGGACTTTCGGAAGGATTTGTAATTAAAAAATGTATTTCTACAGAATTAAACTTCATATAAGTCTCAACTATTGGTTCTGTAGATTTTTGCTCTACTATTTTTCTGGTAGTCACAGACACAGCTCTTAAATCTGATACTTTGTTTTGTATATCTTTTAATTCTTTTAGATTGTCTGTATTAATAGTTAATAAAGACTGTAAAGATGGATTCATAACACCTAACTGATCTAGAACTCTAGAAAGTTTTTGTGCATTTAAATCTAATTGATTTTTTGCTTTTATTAATTCATTATAAATATTATCATGAGAAGCTAAATTACTACTACCTGAATAATAATTTCCGAATGAATTATTTTGAGTATTAATAGGATTATTATTGCCAGATATCGCTGTAAAAGTCCTAGAAGATGCTGAGGATTCTGTTCCATAATATACTAATAGTTTAAAGATATAATTACCAGGATTATTAACATTTGCAGTAAGTGTGGTATTAAAACTATCTCCATTTTGAATAAGTTTCGCTGCTGAAGCATAATAAATATCATCATCACCTCCACATTGATTTGATTGAGTCTCTACTACGCACCATTCATATTGATATTCAAAAGGAGCGCCGCCTTCATTTGTTATTGTTATATTTGCTCCAATATTAGGCACTGTTAAGTTTGACATGGAATTTATCAAAACTTGAGCTGGAGCACCTGTTACTTGCCAATAATCATTAGTTGACAGATTATCAGAACCACCGAGATTTGTATCTACTACAGTCTCCCATAAACCATTAATAGCTGAGGCGGGTATATTTATCGTATATTCATATACTCCTTTTGATAATCTAGTCATAGAAGAAGAATTTACTATTAGATTTCTTGCTGAATCGTATATGAATACTGCTGGTAAAGAAGGAGAATCTACAGGATTTGATTCATAATCTAAAATAGTTAATTTTGTTCTATATACTTGTCCAGCTTGTACTTGAGAAACATCCGATAGTTTCACTTTATAATTTTTTGTTTGAGAAGTTCTTATATTATTTATACTATTTGTTATATTATCCAAATTCGTATCAACTGTTTGCAACAAAGAATATATATTATCAACTGATGTTTGTAAATTTGTAAGTCTATTTGTAATATCAGATCTAAAATTAGATTCTAAATTATCGTGTGATTGTAATTGTTCTTCTACCGCTACATTTTGTTTAACTATTGTAAAGTTGTCGCCAGAAGTAGGTACAGAAGTTAGGAAAGGATATAATATTATTTTTTTAGTAGAGCCAGAATATGAAGATATTCTTCTTGATTGACCATTCAAAACTCCAGATGTAAAAGTAAGAACTGCATTTTTATAAAAATCATCAGTAGTATTAGTAAGTGTTGTTATAAAAGAATCGTTTGTAGGAGATATGTCATCCACACTTGATTGTGTAACAATCATTGCCCCTATTAATATATCCATATTCATTTGTAAATTGTCTATTTTTGTAGAAATTGTAGAAACTGAATTAGCTAAAGAATCTATATCATTATTACCAACAAAAAGTTGAGTGTTATCAGAAGTATTATTTGTATCTTCTGATGCTAAAATTGTGAAAAAACCAGTGCCCCAATTTGGCTGTAATAAAAAGTCATAAGTATAAACGCCAGTTGTACCTATTTCTACCATATTAGCATTTACTATTCTTTGCACATTAGAAGCGTCATATAAATTTAATTTTGGAGAATTTATTCCATATAAACCACTCTGTGCTCTATATTTTATAGTAACAGAATTACCTAATTTAGAAGTTTTTGGTGCGTCCAATATTCCAGCTTTTAATTGCGTCTTTATATTATTTATTTCATTTCTAGAATTAGTTTGAGCTATCTGTTCAGAAGTGGATATATTTTTTACAGAAGTTATGTCTTGTTGTAAACTTCTTACTTCAAAATTAGCAGCCCCGAAACCAGTATATGTACTTGTAGATACAGAAATCTCATAAAGATAACTTCCTGTAGAATTTGGTATTGTGTAATTATATCTATATATACCTTTTGATGATGCTATATAATTCATTAAGGCATCTGAAACTATTTTTGTTCCTAATGGATTATATATATTTATAGTCACATTCGCATTATTCACTGGAAGTCCATCGGAAGATTTTATTTGAGTATCTATGTTTACATTATCGTTTTTATCTATTACTGTATTTCCAAACAATGGCATTACAGAAAGTTCTGCTGTTTTTGATATTAATATTCTTGTTGGAGTAGAATATTCTGACCACTTATTATCCGAGTCCATATATTGAGCTCTCCAATAATACACTGTCTGATCA
The DNA here is from genome assembly GCA_964538815.1 of uncultured Candidatus Saccharibacteria bacterium. Classification (GTDB taxonomy): domain Bacteria; phylum Patescibacteriota; class Minisyncoccia; order Phycocordibacterales; family UBA5272; genus UBA5272. Next base: position 3,817 of record CAZIHL010000001.1, on the reverse strand, counting down.
GAAAGAACTGCTTTGGGTATAGTAAATGAATTTGTATATGGAATTATATTTGTATCATAAACAACCTTAGAAAAATCTATACTTGTGCTTATTTGTAACCTTGAAGAAGATGCGGTATGCCCTATTTCTCCATCGTTAAAATTAGAAGTTGTAAAAGTTGGTGTTAATGTATTTATAACCTCAGTATCTAAGGGTGTTATATTAGTTAGTTTATCAATTTTATTAGTCTTAAAGGATATTGGTATGGACCAATCAGAATAAATACCATTAGAGTATTTTAATCTCATAAAATATTCTGTATCATGTTTTAGCTTTTCTTCTCCTGATAAGTCATTTAAAAATATACCGTTAGAAGAATTTATAATTGTAGTTATTTCTGAGCTAGTGGACGTTCTCGTCCAAACTATATTATTAAAATTTTGATCAGTAGAAACTTCCCAAATAGTACTTAAATGTGGATTAGGATTAGAATAATTTGAACCAATTAGCGTTGGGTTTAAATTAATATTGGTATTAGTTGGTGATATACCAACTGGCATATCAGGAGAAGTTGTAGGTGTAGAAGCTTTCCATAATACGAATCTGTAATTTTGATTTAATGTATTTACAAATGCAGTGTTATTTACAGTAAAACCATTTGGAAGCATTGCTGTGATTCCATTTGAAAATTTTGCATTATTTGTAAAATGTAAAGTATCAAGTCCCAGATTTGGATCATTTACAGTATGCACAGCTCTTTGAGCTCCATCATGCTTTATCCAGACATAATCTGGTTGAAAATCTATTTGAGTGGTTGTAGGTGTTATATTTGTTATATCTTGAATTGCACCGTTACCAATAAAATTACCCACATCAAAATTACCAGACCCTTTTTTGAATATAAAAAAATTATATAATTGCCCAGAAGTATTTACAGTTGAAGAATTTCCTATACTAAATCCATCAGTATCTAAACTAGATATTATACCTCCTCCTACACTATCTGCTGATGCAGAAAAATATGCTGTTGTGTTATTTGGCATATTAGAACTAGACCAAGCAGATATGGTATTTCCTGTTTGTTTTAAAACCAATAGATCTGGTTTTATATTTAATTTATTAATTTGTCTATTTAATCCATTTCCAGTATATGCTCCAATAACAAAATCAGATGCTTTATTTCCATCTATAGGATTAGTGGCGTTACCAAAAACTATGTACTCGTATGTTACACCATTTGCATTGGCGACGCTATTATTCCCAACAGAAAAACTATTATTAGACATATCTGTTATAGCATTAGGTATTCCCGCTGAAGACAGACCAAAATAATAAGACATATTATTATTTAATCTAGTACTCCAAATAGCATAGTCATTAGTAGAGTAAGATTTTATAAATACAAGATCTGGTGTAAAGCCAATATTATTTATAATTTGAGAGGTCCCATTACCAACATAAGAACCAAATTGCATAGTAAAAGAACCATTTGTTGATTGAGAAGTATTTTCTGCAAAAGCAAAATATTGATAACCATTTCCAGAACCATTTGTAAAAAATGAAGTACCTACATTAAAACCATTATTCTTTAACTCTTTTATGCCGCTAGAAAAATTTGCTGTTAAGGATGTGGCCGCAGAAAAATCTCCATAATCTTCTGGTATATTAAAGGCTGCAGGGTTCGTTCCATTTTGTTTAACTAATACAAAAGAAGGAGCTTTACTTGGAATATTTACTGTATTTATAAATCTACCGTCCACACCATTTCCTGCATATTGACCAACATCTAAAACATTTAAAGCTTTTTTAAATGCCGCATAATAAAATTTACCACCATTTGTGTTGTTTGATACTCCAACGGTAAAACCATTTATGTCTAGTGATTTTATAAGAAGTCCTGTATTATTATCTGCAACTCCAGACAAATATGAAGAGTTTAATCCAGTCATAGCCGAAGTCCTAAAATTACCAGCCGCTGCACCTGATCTTTTTACCCAAACGAGATCTGGTTGAAATCCTACATTATTTATACTTTTATCCGTGGAACCATCTCCGAGATAACTACCTATACACATAATACCGTTACTAGAACAATCATTTCCAGAAAATGCTATATAAGTATAACGAACATTCAATGAATTTACATCAGGATTTACTTGTACAGTAAAACCATCTGAATCTAATGAAAGTTGATTTTCTGAAACATTCGCTGTTGCATTTCCATAATAAGCATATTCTCCTTCTGGCATAGAAATTGATTTCCAGATAGCAGACCCCGCTGCTGTATCAGCTTTTATGATTATCATTTGTGGAGAAAAGCCAAATCCAGAAATAGATAATGTTTTACCAGTTCCTTGATAATAACCTGTTTTCATTTTAAATTCTATTTGTGAATGTGCATTATTTATATTCAGAAAAGTAAATAAACCTGTAGAACCGACAGATAAAGTAAAAATGATCCAAATTAAAAGTAATGCTCTAAAAGGCTTGAACTTAGGGTCTTTTTTAAAGACTTTTATATGATTTACATAATCGATTTTTTTCTTTTTAGTAAAAGAAAGTAAAAAATCTCTCAATGATATATCTTTGCTATTATTTTTACTTTTCATATAAAAGCTGACTTATTATTATATTTATATATTATACAACATATTTTTACTTCAAAATAAGAAATAACTCCATTATGTTAAAATACAAATAAACAATTTATGTTCACCTCACTTTTTATATTAGGATTTTTAATTTGGCTTTTATCTTGTTATTTTCTTTTTAAAATCTCCCCTTTTAAAGAGAAAAATAAATTAAAAAATTTTCTATATATTGCGACTTTAATATTCGCAGTGCCTGTTTTGATTTTATTAATTTCTAGAAATTATTCTACGCTTTCCTATCTTGAACCTGTGTATATATTAGGAAGTATTTTACTTTGTACCATTATTTATTCTTTAGTACTTACTCCACTCAGTATATTATCTTTAATATTTTTAAAAAAGAAAAAGAAAGTATTAAATAAAATTTTCTACATACTTATAATTTTACCAATATTAATGAGTATTGTAGGATTCTTACAACTAAGATTTGGAGAGAAAATTGCTGAGTTAAATATAGCTACAAATAATGAAAACTTAAAAGGAAAAAAATATGTATTTTTCGCCGATCCACAATTTACAATGGGGACGCAAGCTTGGCTTTCAAAAAGAATTACAAATTCTTTAAGAGAAATAAAACCTGAAAAAATATTTATCGCAGGAGATGTCTTTAATGGAGAAGAATTAAATTGGAATCCGATATTAAAAGAAATGCAGAATTGGAATAATATAGCTCCTGTATACGTTGTAACTGGTAATCATGAATTTTATGGAGATTATGATAATTTTATGAAATTAATACAAAATGCTAATTGGACAATTATTTCTAATGAAACTTTAAATGTAGATGGTATAAATATTTTAAGTCTTAATTATGCTTTCAATGAAAATGAAAGAGAAAATATTAAAAATATTGGAGAATACAATCTAAAAAATAATAAAGTTGATATCGTTTTATCTCATGAACCTTTAGTATATATATTAGATACTATAGAAAAATATTCCCCTACTTTTGTATTTGCCGGACATACTCATAATGGACAATTTTGGCCACTTAATTATCTTGTAAAAATGAAATATGGAAAATTTATTTATGGAAAAAATATTATAGGAAATACGACTTTCTATACAACCAGTGGTTATGGTATCTCGTTTATTGTGAATAGATTATTTAATAATCCGGAACTCGTGGTAGTGAATTTCAAATAATATAAAAACTCTACATAATTGTAGAGTTTTTATATGTGCGG